>JAHDBE010000186.1 GCA_020630555.1 Saprospiraceae bacterium | reverse complement strand
TCACCGTCAGGAACAATTTCTCTCACTCTCCACATTTCCAAGTCTCCATTCTGTGTATTCACGATGACATCAAAATTGTCATCGGATCCATATTTTTTTCGGATTAGGGTACGAAAAACATCTTCCAATACTCTGACCATCGTCGGACGGTCGATATTTTTACCAGCTTTAAACTCCGAAAAGGACTCTACTAAATTCATGATGTATTAATTAAAAACTGACTTTAATTTTCGATTCTTTTATATCGTCAAATGCGATTTCTATTTCTTTTTCTACTTTCTTTTTACTCTTAGGATTCGAATCTTTAACCATAGCTAAGACAATTATTGATTCTTCTTTGACTTCCGTCAATGTACCCTCCCATTTTTTAGTCTCCGTTTTCAAGGCAATCTTCCGACCCACGTTTTTGACATATTGTCTTTTAAACTTTAAGGGCCTTCCAACACCAGCTGAGGATATATCCAGGGTATATTTCTCCCCTAACCATAATTCCTCATCTAAAACCTCTTCAACCTTTCTACTAATCCGCCGACATTTCTCGTAAGTCACGCTTTCGTCACTGTCTAAAAAAGCCTCTACTTTGGTATTGTTTACCATGAGCTCTACAAGAAAACAATCCTCGTATCCCAATTCAATTAGGACTTTATCAATAAGCTCTTCTATCTGCTTTTCAGCCACGGCTAAAATTTTTAGAAAAAAAAGAGGGAACAAACTTTGCTCCCTCTTCCAAAACTGGTGCAAAGATATAGATAATTCCCCGATTTTGCACGGTTAATGAACCAGAAATTGCCCTAAAACCTAATCCAATCAATGGTTATATTTGTTAGTCCTTCAGAGAAGCAAGATCATGGATACAAAAACTCTTTTACAGCGCGCACTAAATCTGGAACATTTATCTATCGAAGAAGGTGTCTTTTTATTTGAAAATGCCAAAACTTCAGAATTAATGTACGTTGGTCATCGTCTCAGAATGACGCACAGACCGGACAATGTCGTGAGTTGGATTATTGATAGAAACTCAAATACAACCAATGTTTGTATTGCCAATTGTAAGTTCTGCAATTTTTATCGACGCCCTGGACACGAAGAATCTTACATCACAGATATCGAAACGTACAAGAAAAAGATAGAAGAGACTTTTGAGTATGGTGGTGAGCAATTGTTACTTCAGGGAGGACATCATCCAGATTTAGGTCTCCAGTACTATTGTGATTTGTTTCGTGAATTAAAATCCTTGTATCCTAATCTAAAACTCCATGCATTAGGACCACCGGAAATAGCACACATCACTAAATTGGAAGGCACAAGTCATTTAGAAGTATTAACTGCTCTTAAAGAAGCAGGATTAGACTCATTGCCAGGGGCTGGAGCAGAAATTCTTAATGATCGGGTCAGAAGGCTTATAAGCAAAGGAAAGTGTGGTGGTGACGAATGGCTCGAAATTATGCGTGTTGCCCACTCCATTGATCTAACAACCTCAGCTACGATGATGTTTGGTCACATAGAAACGAATTATGAACGAATGGAACATCTAGTCCGTCTTCGTGAGATACAAGATCTTAAACCAGAAGGAGCCAAAGGATTTATCGCTTTCATCCCATGGCCATTTATGGACGAGGATACCATTTTGAAAAAAATAAAGCGGGCAAGAAATACCTGCACGGGTGACGAATACATACGTATGATCGCAATGAGTCGTATCATGTTACCCAATGTCAAAAACATACAGGCATCATGGTTGACCGTCGGTAAAAAGATTGCACAAACTTGTTTGCATGCGGGCGCCAATGATTTTGGTAGTATTATGATCGAAGAAAATGTGGTCTCAGCCGCAGGTGCTGCCTTCCGGTTTACAGCAAATGGGATACAAGAAGCCATTAGAGAATCTGGTTATGAACCTCGTTTGCGTAACCAACAATATGAGTACCGAGAGATTCCAAGTCATATGAAGCAACAATCATTAGATCATGAAACAATGATTGTCGACTAATTATGTCTAATTCTACATTAATAATGGTAGAGGAGTCCTCCTCGTTTATTAAAAATGCTTTTCGCGAAAGCGTAGAATTTGCAATCATACTTGGGACGGGTCATACCGATTCTGGCTTTAATATCTTAAACTCCATTAAGTATACAGACATCCCTCACTTCACTGCAAGTACCGTCGAAAGTCATAAAGGCGAATTAATATTGACGGAAGTCAAAGGAAAAAAAGGCCTAATTCTCGCGGGACGATTTCACTATTATGAAGGACTAAGTACAGCAGAAGTTGCTTTTCCTATTCGCATATTGAAAAGTTTAGGTGTCAAAGAACTATTTATTACAAATGCGGTAGGAGGGCTAAATCCATCTTACATACCTGGAGATATCGTGTTAGTTAAAGATCAGATAAACCTTCAACCTGACAACCCTTTACGTGGAGTACATGACGATCGGTTAGGCTTGAGATTTCCTGATATGAAAAGTGCTTTTGATTTTAGCTTACGCCAAAGAGCAACCGAGGTATTGCATAAAATGGAGCAAGTTTTTTATACGGGTACATATGTGGGTTTGCAGGGTCCAAGCCTAGAAACTCCAGCAGAATATGGGTTTTTAAACCAAATAGGAGGGGACTTAGTCGGCATGTCAACAGTACCCGAAGTCATCGTCGCCAAACAATGTGAAATAAAAACTTTGGTCATCTCTGTCGTATCCAACCAATGTTATCCCATACATAGAATTACAGAAACGACAGTAGAAGAAGTGATTCAAGTGGTAAATAAAACGACCCCAAAAGTGATCCAACTTATAAAACATCTAATTGAGGAAAATTAATGGCGAATCAGGAGTACATAGATATAATAGGTGCTAAAGAAAACAATCTAAAAGATATTTCGCTTAGGATCCCACGAGATAAATTAGTTGTGATTACAGGAATTAGTGGAAGTGGGAAATCTTCACTGGCTTTTGACACCATTTATGCAGAAGGTCAACGACGGTATATGGAAACATTTGGTTCCTATGCACGTCAGTTTCTCGGCAATATGGAAAGACCTGAGGTAGAGAAAATCGATGGATTGAGTCCGGTTATTTCGATCGAACAAAAAACCACCGCATGGAATCCAAGATCTACCGTAGGAACCACCACAGAAATCTATGATTTTCTCAGATTGCTATTTGCTCGTGCTTCCGAAGCCTATTCATTAAGCTCTGGAAAAAAGATGGTTAAGTTTTCGGAACAGCAAATCATCGAAAAGTTACTGAATGACTACAAAGGGAAAAAGGCAATTTTGCTGGCTCCCTTAGTCCGCGCACGAAAAGGACATTATCGAGAATTATTCGAACAGATTCGGAAGAAAGGATACACGAAGGTTAGGGTTAATGGAGAAATCGTGGACTTAGTTCCAGGATATAAACTTGATCGATATAAAACGCATGACATAGAGGTGGTGGTTGACCGAATAAAGGTAGAGAGCGCAAAGAGGGATAGAATTGTAGCCTCCTTGGAGACTGCGATGAAATTGGGTAACGGATTAATTTTTGTGCTTGATTTGGATACTGAAGAAGTCAAGCCTTTTAGCAAGTTACTCATGGACCCTGAAACAGGCTTGTCGTATGAAGAGCCTTCGCCTAATTCATTTTCATTTAATTCTCCTTACGGGACTTGTCCACGATGCAAAGGATTAGGAATTGTACATGATGTCGAAATGGACAAGGTTATCCCTGATAATACCAAAAGCATCAATAAAGAAGGGATCAAACCATTTGGAGAAGTTAGGGACAACCTTACATTCAAACAACTACGTGCCATAGCTAAAAAGTATAAGTTTAGTTTTTCTACTCCTGTAAAAGATATTCCTAAAGAAGCCATGGATATCATATTATACGGCGGCGGTGAAGACCTAGGGGTAAAATTAAGTTTTACATCAAAGAACGACTACGTATATAATCTCGCATATGAAGGAATTGTGAACATGCTTGGTCGTTGGTATCGAGAATCCACTTCCGAAAAGATAAGACGGTGGGCAGAAGAGTTTATGACGATTATTTCATGTCCTGATTGTGAAGGATATCGTTTAAAGCAAGAATCTCTGCATTTTAAAATTGCCGATCATCATATAGGTCAATTAGCGACCATGGATCTTGGGGACTTAAGTGAATGGTTTAGTGATATAGAATCTCGTCTAAGTGACAAACAAAATGTGATAGCAGCGGAGGTAATTAAAGAGATTCGACTGAGGCTTGGATTTTTAATGGAAGTTGGGTTGGATTACCTGTCTTTAAATAGACCGACAAGGACTCTCTCTGGAGGAGAGTCTCAGAGAACGCGATTGGCCACGCAAATTGGTTCGCAGTTAACGGGGATCACTTATGTTATGGACGAACCTTCTATTGGTTTACACCAAAGGGACAATCATCGCCTAATTGAGGCATTAAGAAATTTGACAACAATTGGGAATACCGTATTGGTCGTAGAGCATGATAAAGACATAATGTTGGCTTCAGATTATATCATTGACCTAGGGCCTGGTGCAGGAAAACATGGTGGCGCTTTGGTGGCAGAAGGAACACCCAAACAATTTTTAAAGAATAAGAGTATAACCTCTTCGTATCTCAATGGCAAGGCCAAAATTGAAATACCCGAAACCAGGCGTGAAGGAAATGGCAAAAGCTTAACTCTTCATGGTGCTAAGGGAAATAACTTAAAAAGCCTCACGGTAGAATTTCCTTTAGGAAAACTCATTTGTGTGACTGGTGTGTCCGGAAGTGGAAAATCCAGTTTAATTAATGAGACCCTCTACCCTATTCTTCGAGCTCATTTTTATAAAAGCTTACAAAAACCTTTGGAGCACGATAAACTGGAAGGTATCGATAATGTAGATAAGGTGATTGAAATAGATCAATCTCCGATTGGTCGCACTCCTAGATCTAATCCAGCAACCTATACGGGTTTATTTGGTGATATACGTAAAATATTTACCGCCCTACCAGAATCTAAAATTCGAGGATATAAGCCAGGTAGATTTTCATTTAATGTCAAAGGCGGACGATGTGAGGTTTGTGAAGGTGCAGGTAAGCGTGTCATTGAAATGAATTTTCTACCAGATGTTCATGTCGATTGTGAGCAATGTCAGGGTAAAAGATATAATCGAGAGACTTTAGAAATTCTGTATAAAGGAAAGAGTATTTCTGACGTACTTGATATGACTGTAGAGGAGGCTGTTGTATTTTTCGAACATATCCCATCACTTTTTCGAAAATTAAAAACACTTAACAGTGTCGGATTAGGGTATATCACTTTAGGTCAACAAGCAACCACTCTTTCTGGAGGAGAAGCGCAACGCGTAAAGCTGTCCTTGGAGTTATCTAAAAAAGACACGGGCAAAACCCTATACATTTTAGACGAACCAACAACTGGTCTTCACTTTAAAGACATTCAACATTTACTGGGTGTCATAAGTAAACTTGTAGACAAAGGAAATACAGTCATTATTATCGAACACAATATGGATGTCATAAAAATGGCAGATCATATTATCGATATTGGACCCGAGGGTGGCCGCGGAGGAGGTACCGTCATTTTTGAAGGCACACCTGAGAAACTCATCAAAATCAAGAAAGGACATACTGCACGGTATTTGAAAGAAGAGATGTAGGTTTTTTAAACTCATACTTTTCTCTTTTTGTTGACACAGTTGTAGAGATTGATTTATCAGTTTCTAAAACAAAAGTGTTTTTTACTTTGTCATTGCATTAAATCTGTTTCTTCTTTTCCATTGATGAAAAGAAGCAAAATCTAGTTTGTTTAAAAGCTATAGTGTTTTGTTCATTTTTGTCTTGATACAAAAACGAACCAAAAAGATCAAGGCTTCTTTC
>JAHDBE010000185.1:703-5888 GCA_020630555.1 Saprospiraceae bacterium | reverse complement strand
GTCTCCAAAACCGTAGGCTGCGGGTTCGATTCCTGTCTCCCCTGCAGTTTCGGAGTATTCCTATTAGCTTTGATGCTTTAAAACAACCTGTATTGCGATGAATGAATTCATTCTATATGTAAAAGAGAGCTATAACGAGCTCATTCATAAAGTAACGTGGCCGACGTGGCCTAGTTTATTAAGCAGTACGCGACTTGTTTTAGTAGCTTCAATCATGATTGCTTTGACGATTTTTGTCATGGATGCTATTGCAAATGGTATTTTGACCAGAGTCTATAACATTTTTTCGGCCTAAATCGCAAGCAATATGTCTGAAGAGAAAAAATGGTACTCTTTAAGAGTCATTAGTGGTAAAGAGAAGAAGATAAAGGAGCGTATTGAACTGGAGATTACACGTAGAAAATGGGGTGAGAGTATTACCTCTGTTCTTGTGCCTTCAGAAAAAGTTTATAAAATCCGAAAGGGTAAAAAAGTTATCCTTGAAAGAAATATTTTACCTGGTTACATTTTAATTGAAGCATTTCCATCCAAATTTTCTGGAGAAATGATAACAACGGTAACCAACATACCGAACGTAATACACTTTTTAGGTAGGAATAAACCAATACCTATGCAACAAAGTGAAGCGAATCGAATGCTAGGTAAAGTGGATGAATCTATGGAAGTCGGTGAAGCGATGATCGAACCATTTATCGTCGGTGAAACAGTAAAGATAATCGATGGTCCATTCAATGATTTCGTAGGTGATATTCAGGAAGTGAACGAAGAGAAGAAAAAACTCAAAGTGATTGTAAAGATTTTTGGTCGAGGAACGGAAGTTGAGTTGAATTTTATGCAGGTTGAGAAACAGACTTAATTAAAAGTAAAGACTATACAAAATGGCTAAAGAAGTAGATGGTTTTATAAAACTACAAGTAAGAGGTGGATCAGCCAATCCATCTCCTCCAGTTGGTCCTGCACTTGGTGCGAAAGGGGTTAACATTATGGAGTTTTGTAAGCGTTTTAATGCAAAAACCGAAGACCAAAGAGGTCAACTTTTGCCGGTGGTAATTACGGTATTTAAAGATAAATCATTCGAATTTATCATTAAAACTCCACCTGCAGCTGTCCAGTTAATGGAAGCTGCAAAGCTCAAAAAGGGATCTCCTGAATCTAACAGAAATAAAGTAGGTTCAGTGACTTGGGATCAAGTAAGAGCGATCGCTGAAAATAAGATGGCAGATTTGAATGCATTCAAAATTGAATCTGCTATGAAGATGGTTGCTGGTACTGCGAGAAGTATGGGTGTAACCATTTCAGGAACTCCTCCTTGGGAGACTGAAGAAGCATAAATATTATTAGATAACCGAGGGAGCTAACAGCGTTTGTACCTCAAAATTCTTAAACATGGCAAAGCTTAGTAAAAAGCGTAAAGCTGCAAATGCCAAAGTCGATCCTGATAAATTATATGCCTTGGAAGAGGCAATGGCTTTGGTTAAGGAAGTTAATACGACAAAATTTGATGCGTCGGTAGATCTTCACTTAAGACTTGGTTTGGATCCTAAAAAAGCAGATCAAGCACTGAGAGGTACCGTAACCCTTCCTCATGGTACTGGAAAGACTAAAAGAGTATTGGTTCTATGTACTCCTGATAAAGAAGCTGAGGCTAAAGAAGCGGGTGCGGATCACGTAGGACTAGACGAATATGTAAAGAAGATTCAAGGTGGCTGGACTGATATCGATGTCATTATTGCCACACCAAACGTTATGGCTCAAGTTGGACGAATTGGACGTATTTTGGGTCCTCGTGGATTAATGCCTAACCCTAAGACAGGTACTGTTACACCGAATGTTGGTCAAGCTGTTCAAGATGTGAAAGGTGGTAAGATTGCCTTTAGAGTCGATAAATACGGGATTATTCACTCTCCTGTAGGGCGAGTGTCTTTCTCTCCTGATAAATTAGGTGAGAACATTTCTGAATTATATGGATTGTTGATGAAATTAAAACCTTCTACAGTAAAAGGGACTTATGTAAAGTCGGTTAGTGTAGCCTCATCAATGAGCCCAGGAATTAAGATTGATCCTAGATCTATTAAGTAAGTTTTAAACGTTTATCGTTATGACAAGATCAGAAAAAACAGCTGCCATAGAGCAACTTAAAGATAAATTCGAAAATAACCAGTATTTCTACCTGACTGATTCATCAGCTTTGACGGTAGAACAAGTAAATGACCTTCGAGGTCAGTGTTTTGAAAAAGGCATTGAAATGAAGGTTATTAAAAATACATTAGCCGTAAAGGCCCTTGAATCTTTTGACGAAAGTCGAAACTTTGCTCCTCTTATTGAGGCGTTAAAAGGCCCAACAACTTTAATGTTGTGTGAAACGGCAAATGTTCCAGCAAAAGTCATTAAGGAATTTAGAAAATCACATGATAAGCCTGTTTTAAAAGCAGCTTACATTGACACGGACGTTTTTATTGGAGATGAAAATGTTGATACTCTTTCTGCTTTAAAGTCAAAAGAAGAGTTAATAGCAGATGTAATCCTTTTGTTAGAATCACCAATGAAAAACGTGATTGGTTCTTTAAATTCTGGAGAACAAACAATTGCTGGATTAGTAAAAGCGCTTGAAGAAAGAGCGCAATAAGAAGTGGCTTCCAAGCCGTTAGGCTTAAATATATTTTAGAAATTAGTAAAACCATTAAAAATGGCTGACGTAAAATCAATTGCAGACCAGTTAGTTAACTTAACTGTTAAAGAAGTAAGCGAATTGGCTACAATTTTAAAAGATGAGTATGGTATCGAGCCTGCTGCTGCTGCTGTAGCGGTTGCTGCTGGTCCTGCTGCTGGAGGAGGTGATGCAGGTGGCGCTGAAAAAACAGAATTTGACATTATGTTAAACTCTGCGGGTGCTGCTAAACTTGCTGTTGTAAAAGAAGTTAAAACTTTATTAGGTGTAGGATTGAAAGATGCTAAAGAATTGGTAGATGGGGCACCTCAAGTAATTAAGGAAGCAGTTCCTAAAGCTGAGGCAGAATCTATCAAAGCAGCCCTAGAGGGTGCAGGAGCAGAAGTTGAATTGAAGTAATTTAAGCTTCAACTCACACTGAAACTCTACACTACATAAGAGAAACCATTAGGCTTTGACTGTGTTAAACAGTCAGGCCTATTGGTGTTTTATGTAGCCTCTTTTAAGTAATTAAAAGAATCATAAAATCTTCAACCTCGTAAAAAGATTTATCCATGGCGTCAAAAGCTATCGCAGCACAAGCTCCGAATCGTGTTAACTTCGGAAAAATTAAACTAGCGGATGAATATCCTGATTTGTTGGAAATCCAATTAAAATCGTTTCAGGAATTCTTTCAGCTAGAAACTACTCCAGAAAACAGAAATAGCGAGGGGCTATACCGTGTATTTCAGGAAAACTTCCCAATCACGGATGCCCGTAATATTTTCGTTCTTGAGTTTTTGGATTACTTTATAGACCCTCCACGTTATAGCATCACCGAATGTATGCAGAGGGGATTAACTTACAGTGTCCCACTGAAAGCTAAACTTCGTCTTTCTTGTAACGACGAAGAGCACGTGGATTTTCAAACTATTGTCCAAGACGTATTCTTGGGAAATATCCCGTACATGACACCTAAAGGTACATTCGTTGTAAACGGTGCCGAAAGGGTTGTGGTATCTCAATTGCATAGATCACCTGGTGTTTTCTTTAGTCAAAGTTTTCACCCAAATGGTTCTAAATTATATTCCGCCAGAGTAATTCCTTTTAAAGGTGCTTGGATGGAATTTGCAACAGATATCAATACGGTCATGTATGCCTATATTGATAGAAAGAAAAAATTCCCTGTAACCACGCTTCTTCGAGCGATTGGTTACGATTCGGATAAAGATATATTAAACATTTTCGGACTTGCTGAAGAAATTAAGGCGGATAAGAAAGGTTTGAAAAATGCTGTTGGTAGAAAACTTGCAGCAAGGGTTCTGCGTAAATGGTCCGAGGATTTCGTAGATGAGGATACTGGAGAGGTTGTGACTATCGAAAGAAACGAGATCATTCTTGAAAGAGATGTCGTTTTAGATGAGGAAAGTGTAGATATGATCATCGATGCGGATGTAGATACAATTATCCTCCAGAAAGATGACATCGATGCCGATTATTCAATCATTTATAATACACTCCAAAAAGATGTATCCTCTTCAGAACTAGAAGCGGTTACACAAATTTATCGTCAGTTACGAGGAACTGATCCACCAGATGAGGACACAGCACGTGGAATCATCGATAAATTGTTCTTTTCGGATAAGAGATATAACCTAGGAGAAGTTGGTCGATATAAGATCAACAGAAAACTTGGGTTGGATAGCCCAATTGATACTTTAGTATTGACAAAAGATGACATCATAGCCATCATTAAGTACTTGGTTCAGTTGGTTAATCAAAAGGCGGAATTAGATGATATCGATCACCTAAGTAATCGTCGTGTACGTACGGTAGGAGAGCAACTGTATGCTCAGTTTGGTGTAGGTCTGGCAAGAATGGCGCGTACAATTAGAGAAAGAATGAATGTAAGAGACAATGAAGTCTTTACACCGATTGACTTGATTAATGCACGAACTCTTTCGTCAGTGATCAACTCATTTTTCGGTACAAGCCAATTGTCTCAGTTCTTGGATCAAACGAATCCGCTATCGGAAATTACACACAAGAGAAGAATTTCTGCTCTTGGTCCCGGTGGTTTATCAAGAGAGCGAGCAGGATTTGAGGTGCGAGACGTTCACTACAGTCACTATGGTCGATTGTGTACCATTGAGACTCCGGAAGGACCAAATATTGGTCTTATTTCTACCCTATGTGTTCACGCTAAAGTGAACAAAATGGGATTCCTTGAAACGCCTTATCGTGAGGTGAAAAAAGGAAAAGTAAACTTGAAGGATAGTGCCCAGTACTTATCTGCAGAAATGGAGGATTTCAAAAGAATTGCCCAAGCTTCTGCACCAATTGATAAGAAAGGTGCATTTATTCATGATAGAATTAAGAGTAGAGAACATGGTGATTTCCCTGTATTAACTCCAGAAGAAGTAGAATACATGGACGTGGCACCAAACCAGATTGTTGGTGTTTCCGCTTCATTAATTCCTTTCTTAGAGAATGATGATGCTAACCGTGCCTTGATGGGATCTAACATGCAACGCCAGG
>JAHDBE010000185.1:0-693 GCA_020630555.1 Saprospiraceae bacterium | reverse complement strand
GGTACCTTGTGTACGACCAAAATCGCCTGTAGTTGGTACTGGTCTTGAGAAAAAAGTAGCAGAGGATTCTCGAATGCTTATTAATGCTGAGGGCGAAGGTGTGGTAAAATATGTAGATGCTAACGAGATCGTCATCGAGTATGATAGATCCAAAGAAGATCAGCTTGTTTCTTTCGAAGATAATATCAAGAGATACGAATTAATCAAATTTAGAAGAACCAATCAAGGTACTTGTATTAACCTAAAGCCTATTGTGCGTAAAGGTGATCGAGTAGAAGAAGGTTCTCTTCTATGTGATGGTTATGCGACAGAAAAAGGAGAGTTGGCTCTAGGCCAAAACCTTATGGTGGCTTTCATGCCTTGGAAAGGGTATAACTTTGAGGATGCCATTGTAATTTCTGAAAAAATTGTTCGCGAGGATATATTCACGTCTATCCATATTGAAAACTTCGAGATTGATGTAAGAGATACGAAGTTAGGTGAGGAAGAATTAACAAATGATATTCCTAATGTTTCTGAAGAGGCCACGAAAGACCTTGATGAAAATGGAATTATCAGAGTCGGTGCATGGGTAAAAGAAGGTGATATCTTAATCGGTAAAATCACACCTAAAGGTGAATCTGATCCAACACCAGAAGAAAAACTTCTTCGTGCAATCTTTGGTGACAAAGCAGGTGATGTAAAAGATGCTTC
>JAHDBE010000184.1 GCA_020630555.1 Saprospiraceae bacterium | reverse complement strand
AGTTCGCGTAAGTTTGAAAAAGCTTTTTGTAAAGCGCCTAAATATAGCTGCTGTCTAAATCATAGGCTATGATTTAGACAGCAGCTCAGCTTTTTAAAATTAAAAGCTACATCAATAACACACCAACAGAAAACTTTTAAGACACTCAGAACTGAACGATTGGACTTCTATTGTACTAAACACGAAAAGATGTCTAGCAGCTAGAGTTTTTTCAGACTAAAACGACCACATTCGGCCGACAACAGCCTATCGGCTTTTCCTTCGATCAAGTCATACTCTCAAATGAACGAGACAACCTTATTTTTCAACCACCAAGACATTGCCGCAATAACGCCATGCGAAACAAAAATTACCAAAACATCAATATTGTCTAGTCGATTTTGCACATACAGCTATACTCGTCAAACCCACTACTTGTACAGCAACTTATAGAATTGAAGCGCACTGACATTCTCACTCAATAGTCTTTGCACCGCGTATTTCGAATTAGCTTGTGCTAAGTTATAGAAATCGCGATCAAATAGCATTTTAGAAATTATGTTTACCATTTCTAATTCAGAAGTTGGATCAAAGGTCAACACATCGTTGCCTATAGTTTCTGGTAAAGAAGTAACATTTGAACAAATTACGGGGCAATTCAGCAATAAAGCTTCCATTAGGGGATAACTACCAGCTTCATAAAGAGTTGGTATGATTACAAATTGACAGTTCGCATATAACTCAAACAAATCTTCTCGAGGAACAACTCCCAAGAATTTGACGCTATTATCTAAGCCCAACTGTGTAACTACGGGCTCAATTTTCTCTAAATAAAATTTATTAGTTTTTCCAGTACATACAAGAGAAATAGTTAAATTCCCTCTTTGCTTCTTTAAGAGACTTAATGAATGCAACAAACCTAAATGGTTCTTATGCTGCCATGTCTGGGCCGGATATAGAATAAAGTCTTCGCTTAATGAGTATTTAGCTCGAATGTCATAAAGCTTATCAGACTCTATTGTTTGTACACTCACCCATTCGGTATTCAAAATATGAGGACATAACACAATCTTATCTGCAAAATCTGGAAAGAGCCGAATAATATCATCACCTACATGTTTGTAAGCGACCAATATTTGCTCAGCAATTGTCATAGACGAAAAGAAACGGATTTGTCGATAAATACGGTTCTTAGAGGAAAAAAATTCAGGATAGTGGTAATCTTGAAAGTCATGAGGCGTAACAACCATTGACTTACGCCAAATCACATTGGGAGGTACAGGACATGGAAAATGATACCAATCAATACGCTCCAGTGCACATTGCCACTCTAAATAATTCAATCGCTTCAGAACAGAGATACCAAACTTAAAATCAGCCCAAATCACAATTGAAGCAAAAAACTCAAATATCCTAGAAAGTTTTTTTATTGATATTAATCTCTTAACTCGGATATCTAATTGGGGGTGTGAGGCCGCAAATTCCCCAACCATCTCTAATTGATTTGTTGAAGCAAGTATTGTTAGTTGATCATCAGATGTGACAGCCTTCGATTCTATAAGCGCATACAGACATCGCCATGCATATGAGCCTTGACCACCTAAATCAGCACCACCATCTAAAGAAAATAAAGCATATGCTATATTCATGACAAAGCCTTAATACCTAACAAAACACAATCTACAATATAAGCCTGTTGAGAGTATGTCAAACCAGGCCATGATGGCAAATTCATGCCACTTGCAGAGATCAAGTTCGCATTTGGATACTGTCCATTGTCAACAGAATAAGGAGGCATACTGTGAATTGGATAGAATACAGGACGAGTTTCAATCCCCTTCTCATCGAGAAAAAGCATTAAAGCATCACGCATTCCTTGAGGAACACGAATAGAGTACATCCAGTATGTATGATAATAAATATCAGAGACTACACTGTGTGTAACCACATTACTACCAAGAAACAGCTTGTCATAATTCTTAGCAAGAGAAACTTTGGATAAAATAGTCTCATCCGCATATTCTAATTGAGCCACACCAATTGCAGCACATATATTCGTCATCCTATAATTGAAACCAATTAAATCGTGCCAATAAATACGATCTTTAGCTAGCCCCTGCCCTCTAAGTCGAAGTAATCGATCTTGCAAATCATAGTTGTTTGTAACAACCATTCCTCCCTCTCCAGTTGTAATTGTCTTGTTCCCATAGAAACTATAAGTAGACACATGACCAAAATTACCTACATGAATATCATTGATGCGTGACCCAAATGCTTCTGCACAATCTTCAAGTACCCAAAGATTATGCTCTTCCGCGATGCGCATTATTGAATACATATCTACTGGGTGACCATATAGGTGCGCAACCACGATCGCTTTAGTATTAGCTGTAATTTTGTTTATAACGTCTGCGGGTGAAATCTGCCAACTATCATTTTCCGAATCGACAAAAACAGGCGTCGCTCCTAAATACTTGATTGGGTTAGCAGATGCAATATAAGTAAGCGTAGGAACTATAACCTCATCACCGACACCAATCCCTAGTGCAGCTAATGCCAAATGTATAGCTACAGTACCATTACATACTGATACAGCAGCATTGCTACCCACATATTTCGCAAACAAACTCTCAAACTCTTCGACATATTTCCCCTTAGAAGATATCCAAGATGTGTCTAGGCAATCTTGAACATACTTCTTTTCGTTACCCTTTAGAGTAGGCTGATATATAGGGATTCTCATAAGTCAAGCGCCCCGATTGTAAGCTCATTCATATTAATAAGATCAATTATTGGCATATCTGCTAACAATCTGCGAGCATCAGCTAGACCTAAGAAGGTCATCCCTCCCTCTTGATCTCTCGACTCTCGAATATGAAAGCGGCTTAAGGATCCTGGAAAATATTCCTTTAGACCCGTATTCGTTATCAAATCATTACGAACAAAAAAAGCATTACTGCCTAAAGACCCACAGTGTACAAGCGTATAGCCTTTCCGCTTACCAAGATATATAAATGCCGGTAATGAAGCCCCCCAGTATAATCCGGAATAATGAGAAGTTATCCTATTAAAGCCCTCTGCATATGGAATAGAGACAGCAAAATTATTTCCCAAAATACGGTTATATTCACAAATAACTATTCGTGGGTTTATACAATCAATAGCATCCCAAACCCAATAATCCATACCGTCAATATCAATTGACAATAAACCGATATCATCTAAAAAATCATGCTCACTAATTAATTGATTTATATTCTGAGGCGAAACAAAAGCATCAATAGCATCTAGCGAATACATCCAAGATAAATTCGAATTCTTAATAGTTTTCACATGGCTCTTTTCACATTCGAATATCAAACCTTTCCAATTATTATTCTGTAACAGGAATCTAGTATTAGATTCCATATAATCTTCAGTCCCAATTTCAATAAACTTGTTGTTAGCTATGGGTAACAAGTCTATTAGCCTTTGAATAACCCCGTCTTCACCCCACTGTGAAAAGACCTTATACTCATAATCCGCAAGACTATGACCATTAGCTTGCCGTTTTTCAATACGGCCTAAAGACATCTGAATCAACTCTAATTTATCAGACAGATCATAGATTTTATACAAACTGTCAAGTGTAAATTTGATTTTTTTGAACATATTAATTGAAAAATTTTCTTTTTATACGATCTACGAATGTAAATAAAACAGGTTTAATCTCAAAGATATGTTTTTCAACATACAAATCTGCTGTCTTATTAACAGAAGTAGTTTTTGGATGATTTAGAGGGAACTCTAAGTTTAGAGAGGGCTGAAGCAATTTGCTATTTGTTGCAGAAAAAGTATTTGTTGCAGAAGCATCAAAACCAATATTTTGGACTAAATTACGTGATGGAATAATGGACACCCCATCGCGTCTCCAAATACTATACAACCAAGCATATGACCATGCTTTTATATTACCTTTATAAACACTATTAAACCGTCGATACCAGAAGAACTCAATATATGAATGCTCAAACATTTGTCGAAATGGCCTCTTGAATCGCTCGTGCGGCCAAGAAGACATTGTGTCGTCATTTAAAACCCAAGATCTTCTCCATGTCGCCCAACCCCAACAGTGGGCATATCGTGAGAAATAATAACTTTCATCGTATTGTTCTTGATTAGGTTGAAAGCAATTTCCAGAGATAGCAAACACGTTACTAACATCAGCGTACAACTCTAAAAGCTCTTCACAAAACAAAAAAAATGATTTTGTAGCAATGACATCATCTTCTAAGATAATTGCAGACTCTTCGTTTGAAAATACCCAATCTAATCCGGTTGTAATACGCTTTCGCAGCCCCAAATTTACATCTGAATACTCTAAAAATATAGAACAAGGCCATGGTATAGATTCAAATAATTCACGCGTCTTTTTACACAACACTTCGTCATTGGGGTGTGAACTACGCGGGCCGTCTGCTATTACATACAGCCTAGATGGTTGAACGGTAGCCAAACTATTAATGACCTGTAACGTTTTATCTGGGCGATTGAAAACAATTATTACTATAGGAACGTCTAACATAAAGTCACACAAAAACACACACAACCAATTAGCATGTAAACGGATTGGTAATACAAACAATGCATAATTTCTCCAATTAAGACTACTTACATCTATAAACCTACACGCTTAATCCGAATTAGCAAGGAGTGTTTTCATTTTTAGGTAGTCTTCGCTGGTTTTGCTAATACCTTTCCTTTTGAAACGAACATAATATGAATATAACTTTCGAACAAATCTGTTCGTAAGCAAGAGTCTATCAATCTTTGTAATCGTCCTGTCAGTAAAAAGATGCAAGCCATCAGTTATTTTTACGTATTGACAGCCTAATCTGTTAGCTAATGTCTCGAGCGTACGTGTTTGATAAAACGAAATATGCTGGCCAGAATCAAAAGAATAATACCACCAATCCTTAGTTGGGATCTCGCCAGAAAAAGTCAATGTAGAAAACAATATAGTCCGACATTTATATTGTTTGAACAAGTCCACTAAAAACTTGTGGGGGGAATCAAGATGCTCTAATACTTCAAAAGCAAACAAGATGCTAGGATCAAATTCGCCCATAGGTTCAAAACTCTTGGCAAATAAATTCTCACAGTATTTATCAGTAGTGTAACAATCAAACCCCTTATCTCTCAACATTCTCGCCAACAATCCATATCCACCAGCAACATCAAGCAATTTATGATCAGTAAAGTCAAATCTATGTAATAACAATTCTAAGAAATTACTATTATTAATGTTTCTAGATACCAACCCAGTATCAGTGTCGCCTATAGCTTGCTGATACGCCTCATTTAGCCAATATGGCTTTTCGACGCTAAGAAGGCCACACGTGTCACAAAAAAAATATGAAACTTCATACTTACCTAAAACATAATGTGAAAAAACAAAACGCATTGGATTTTCAGATATTGAACAGATCATTTCAATTAACCTCAGCCAAATTAGAAAAACAAACAAGTAATAGTAATTCTCATTATAGTATCAACATAAAACTGCAATGATAAGTCCAAACAATAGGGTACTTCATGCTCTACAGTGTTCATTCGTGAACCAGATATAATTCAGCTCATAAGTTCACTGAATCAGTATTATTTTTGCATTGGAATAAAGATATTTACAAGCCCTTTATATTTTATCCAGCGAACCTAGAACCATATAACTTTCAACCATATTTTCCTTATCGGCCTGAAATATCGCCTGAGCTATCTGTATTTGACACATACATAGTAGTAGGAGACTTCAAGTTAGAATCTACTGACAACGAAGATAGAAGGCTTGATCAACTTCACACCATCACCAATATTCAGACGAAAGAAAAAGCAACGGTATATGTCAAATAGAATGGGACACTAACCTCTAGAAAATAGAGGAGATTT
>JAHDBE010000183.1 GCA_020630555.1 Saprospiraceae bacterium | reverse complement strand
CTACGGTTTTTGGTACCGTCATTCTAGGTTCGAGTCCTAGTGGGTCAACTTAAATTCTCGGAGAGTTCTCTTCGAGACTTTTTCTTTTAAGAAACTTTCCTTTTTAAATAGTTATACTCTCCAATCACCTCGTATTATAGGCCGTTAACAAAGTCTTTAAGTCTTTAAATATATCAACGTCAGAAATTGGCTATTAAAAAGATTATGAGAAAGACTTTATTTCAGCTTTGTGCCCTGTTTTTCATTTGTTCATGTCATGGAGACAATTATACGGAACCGCACTTTTTAGGTTTTTATAATATTGAATCACTACACATCAGTGGTTATTATGAAGTATTTGATAGTACAGGATCCGTAATTGACTACGAAGTAGATACCTTGAAAGAAATCCGTTTAGTTGAGGTATTAGAAAATTCGACCAGAGATTCAATTTTTATTAAATACGATTCTGGAAATTCGGTTTCATTTTTAAAGGAGTTGGATAGAGACACCATGGGCTATCGAGAAGACTTTTCTTTTAATTCTTCATATACTGCGTTTTATGAGGTGTACGCTACGTTTCTTGGGGATAGTCTTAATTATTATAGTTTGTCTTATTCATTAGGTTCATTTGGACCTCCTTCTTTTGTTAGAATGGAAGGTTATGGTGTGAAAACACCATAACCAATCTCAAACTATTTTTTATACGGAAATTTATCGACCCCCTTTTTCATCATCTCATCAATCACATCTTGAGTCGTACTACCTTGGCCCATTTCAATATCGTCGCGATAGGACCATAGTCTGTCCCCGTGTTTACCTTCAAATGCCGATACGGAACACCTGCCTTTATTCGTTGTGGTACTAATTGATCTACCAAGACTACCTAATTTCGAACTAACACTCCATGCTAAATTTTTAGCCATGTTTAAACCTCGTGCAACATTGTCAGACATTGGTTTTTCGATTTCAATTTCTCCCGAAACAACGGCATCCACGCCAAGGATTTTGGCGAGACGAGTTATATCTTCATCGTTAATTTTTGAGAGATCTATACCATTATTAATTAGTCGAGAATTAGTAACACTTTGACTTTGTACTCTTACACGAAGCTTTTGACCAAGTAAAAATGATTCAATGGCGTTTTGAACCTCTTTACCCTGATTTATTTCCATGGTTTTCAAATCCTCTTTAGAAATTTCATTGAGTTCCTTTTGCTTCAACTTGAATTTGGTTTTAAAAGGTAGAACGGCAATTCTTTTGTGATTACGTGTATCGTCATCAAAGGAACTTGAGGTTAGAGAATTTCCACCACCACAAGAAATTAAAAAGAAACTTATAAGAAAGAATAAATAGTACTTCATGGTTTATATATGATTAGATTTTAAAATGATATTCTTAGTTGTTTATAAATTGATTTAATTGACAAGCATTGCATGCGTTACAAATGATCTGAGGCATAATGAGTAGATAAGTTTCCACATTGGCATTATCGACGAAGAAATTTAGACCACCTGTTTCTATCGTGATTTTTTCGTAATTGTCTAAATGAACTTGTCCGATCGCACCATCATTTAATGAATTGGTAAATAAGGCTACTTCATTATTTAAAGCACTTTGAATAGCATTTTCTACTGCTTGGTTTTCACTTTCAATTGGTGTTCCCGAGCCTCCGTTTACAGGCTCATCACTTATATATAGAATAGCTTTACAGGCTTCTTCTCTCCAATCAAAGTATTGGGACACATCATCCATAGCGGCGGCACCTAACTCAAATTGGGCTGCTGAACTTGTTAGATTGCTGTAATCATCTAAGGCAAAATTTAGAGTACTTTGATTAACAGAGTTTAAATAATTTCTTACTGTTTGAGTAAACAAAGAATTTGGAAATGAAACTCCAGTAATGGCTAAAAATTCAGTACGCAGATCCACGTTGCAATCCTTTTTAGCGATACTTATCGATTCAGCGGTTGCATTTGTGACTGCAGTGGCTTCATCATTCATAGACGAACTTTGGTCCATTATCACGACTAAGTCCACTTTAGGATTTGATTCCGACCCTCCACAGGGAATTGGTTCAGGAATAACACAGTCGGCACAAGAATAAATAGAGAGAATAAAAAGGAGTACAGTAATTCTAGTCATGATTATAATTTTATCTGCAAAGTAATTTGGCTTCAGTTCGACGATTTATTCTATGTTCTGCTTCTGAGCAAGGCACACCATCAGCGCAGCGGTTTTTTAGAACGGATTCTCCGTAACCTTTGGCAATTATCCTTGAAGATGGAATACCCTTTGATATGATGTAATTCACAGCAGACTGAGCTCGACGCTGAGATAAATCCTGGTTGTAGAGATCGGAACCCCTGCTGTCAGTATGAGAAGATAATTCGACTCTTGATACAGAATGTGCTTGCATATATCGAATCAGTTTGTCAAGATCGTATTTTGATTCTGCCAGCAAGTCGTCTTTGTCAAATTCATATTTTATATCTAAAACAGTCCCTTCACCACAGTCAAAATTTTCTACGCCCAATTCTAAATCAACAAATAAAGTTGTACTGCGTGTTAAACCCATTGTCGACGTTCTACCAATATCTGAAAGACGATTTTCTTTTATTCCTAGAACTTCGTAATTCGAATTCTTATCTAAGTGAAAGCTAAACTTTCCTTGTCCACTTGTGGTATTTTGATTGACCGATCGGGATGAAATGTTGGTAAGATTGACAACCACACCCGGTTCGGCGATGCGTGTATTTTTATTTACTACTGTACCCCTAAGAATAAATCTTAAATCCTCATAGAGGATTTCTTTCTGTATGATCGCATCAGGAACGAATTCATCCTCTAAAAGACTGGTTGATGATGTTTCAATTCCCAAGACATTTCCAACTATGTAATAGTTATTATGAGGTATTTCCCCAAAGTCTACCACACCAAAAGAATTAGATTGGCCTGTGGCAATGATATTACCATCGATATCCTTGATGACAACATCTGCTCCAGGTATTACTTGTTTGGAAATGTCATCTCTCACTGTAACAATAATTTTATGGCCATCATCCGGACACCCACAATCATTACAAGGGCTAATTTTAGAATGGGGAAAACGATAACTAAGACCCAACTCTAAGCCTATGGAGGAATAGGCGCTACATAGAGTCGGATCTTCAACATTTTCAATTGGAATTACATGGGCAGAAGAGCCTGTAAGCGCTTGTTCTGAGTTTATATTCATAAAATCAGAATGACCATAATATAGGCCTATTTTCCCAGCATTATTTAATTCGAAACTATCGTCCAGGTGCGTTGTAAAATGCCGGATGTAATACATTCCCATATCGATACTCAAAGAGGAGTTAATATTATAGTTTATGGCGGCTCTCAATTTTCCGCTCCAACTTCCTCTATCGATACCCGCAAACAAAACATGATAATCTGTATTTAAGTCATTTGAAAAAGATTTTGCGGTACTAATTAATTCGCCTCCTTCAACAATAGAATATCCTGCGCGAAGGGCTAGTTGAATCTGAAGTTTTCCGAAGTCGACTTTATAATTTGGCCCAAGTCCCATAAAATGTCTACGAATGGACTGTGTTAAATGAGCAGTCGTGTTACTGTTTACCAAAAGACTGTCCTCGAAAATTGTGTTGTTTAATTTCGAACTACTTCCATTTTTGATATAATCATAATCCAAACCAAACCCCCAATGACTGTATGAATAATTAAGACCTAAACCAAACTTAAGACCAGGATCTACTGATAAATATTCAAATTTGTTAGAGTAAAAAGGCCTATCCCAACCGATATTAGTCGAAATAGAAAACCCTTTGTTTTCTTTAAATTCAGGAACGGAATCTTGAGTATAAGACACCAAACTTATTAGGATAAAAAGGAAAGCTAATACAGATTTTTTCATGATAAATTCTTGATTCTATAATGACTAAATCACTGGCGATATAGAAACCTTGATAAATTCATCAAGAATATCTTCGAAGATTTAATGTCTTGCGGATATTAATTTGAAGACCGCCTTATCGTCGAAAATCTTTAGAATCAAATTCACTGACCTCTCTAGCTTATCGCGATGATTTACGCTATAAATTTCAAGGAATGAGAATGAGGATTAACTACTGAATCTATGAAATGGACATTTGAGTTGGTTAGCTGTTGTTATAAATATGGGAATGGAAAGTTAGGTCTTTACCCAGCCCCATTAAAAACAAACTTTTTCCTTTTTATGGAGCGATTATTATTCATGACAGAAATAATGAACGCCCCATGTTTGAGAAGTTTTAAATTCTGTTCTCTTTCCGAAAAACTACCCCGCATGACTAATTTTCCTTGAAAATCTGTTACAAGGTATTGAAGAGCAAATTGATTGGTTGCAGTTTGTAATATTTTTATGTCTCCCGAAAAACTATTGGTAAAAATGTGCACGGTGTCCGAAAACTGAACTTCATTGACGGAAGTCGAAAGACCATAATCATAAGTAAGCCATTCGATCCCACCAGGTAATAATAGCTTATTATCAAAATCAAAAAATGTGGCATGCTCTTGATGTGAGCCCTGACCCCATTGTGTCCAGCAAGGACTCGACACCCAAAATGGTTCCCAATATAGAACGCCACTACCGCCAGATTCGATAACTTCTTTTGTTAAATCAATTAACCAGTCTCGCTGATGTTCCGGACTCGCGGGACTATAATTAGGATGTACTTCACTTATAATGTTATTGGCATTGTCATTCCAATCTGTGGTCCAGATGTATCCAGTCTCAACAATGAGAACTTCTTTGTCATACAAACTTTTGAGATTCGAAATCACTGCACCAGCGTCACTTATGCTAGTCGGCTTATGCCATGCCCAATAATAAGAGAGACCGATGTAATCAAAATTAGTCACCCCGTTACTAACGAAACCATCGATTAACCATTCCGCATTCGCAGGTCCTGCAACGTGCAACACAATTTTTATGTCTTTAGAATTTTCACTTTCAAAATCTTCGACCGCTTTTATGGCATGATTAAACAAAGCGGTATTGCGATCCCAATCTAAAACCCAATTTTGATTTTGCGCTGGAGAAAGTAAAATGCCTTTGTTTGTTTCGTTACCAATCTGAATTAATTCAGGCAACAAGTTTTCATTGTTTAATTCGGTTAATGTTTCATACATGTAGTTGTACAAGGAGTCCTTTAGTAAGTCTAAATCATCCACAACATTTTGCCAGACGGCTGGTGCAAGTTGACTTGAAGGGTCCGCCCAATTATCCGAAAGATGAAAATCTAATAAGACAGAGAGGTTGTTTTCTTTCGCCTTTTGAATGGATCGTTTGACATCTTGTAAATCAGAGTATCGATTACCCGAATTTAAATCATCATACCACGACGGTGTATGCCATAACCTTAAACGCACCAAATTAGCACCAAAGTCATCTAGAATTTCGAAGGCCTTTTTTGTGTTTTCATCGACGTAGTAGTTTACGCCACAATTTTCCATTTCATTAACATAGGACATGTCTGCTCCTAGGTAAAAGTTTTGCGCTTTCGCGAAAGAAAGGACGACCGTAGTAAAAATTAAAATCGAGAAATACTTCATCATAACATACATAAGTTACGCAAATGATTATTCAGATAATCGCAAATGTGCTCTCTGTATTATGGCTTTCGCCAATAAACCAAATCCGGCCATACGTTTGTCTTTAGTTTCACCATCGACAAATCGTTTGTACAGTTGCTGGAAAATCACCGCTGCTTTAAGTAAGGCAAAGGCTTCATACCATGCCATGTTAGATAAATCTAAACCAGATTGTTTTTCATATTCCTTTCTTAAAAATTCCTTATCGGGAAATTTAGAAGACATCATTTTCGGAATCGGACCTAGTTTGGCAATCTCAGGATCATGCCAAAAACTCATCGTCGAGGCAAAGTCCACTA
>JAHDBE010000182.1 GCA_020630555.1 Saprospiraceae bacterium | reverse complement strand
GGGCAGATATCGGAGCCATTGGTTGGTTAGTTGATGGAGCAGCCATTATGAATCAGGTACCCCTATGTCGATGTTCTTACGGTCCGTATGCACGTGCGATGGTGCGAGTGTGCAAAGAAGAATCCTTTCATCAGCGACAGGGGTTCGAGATAATGATGACTTTAAGTCATGGGACTTCAGAACAAAAAGAGATGGCACAAGATGCACTGAATCGTTGGTGGTGGCCATCGCTGATGATGTTTGGTCCAAATGATGATGCGTCTCCAAACTCTAAACTGTCCATGCAATGGAAGATTAAGCGATTTAGTAATGATGAGTTGAGACAGAAATTCGTCGATGTCACATCCGAACAAGCAAAACACCTAGGATTAAATATCCCGGATCCTGATTTAAAATGGAATGATGAAACTGGTCATTATGATTTTGGAGAAATTAACTGGGATGAATTCTGGAACGTGGTTAAAGGAAATGGCCCATGTAATAGAGATAGAATAAAAGCACGAAAAAAGGCGCATGATGAAGGAAAATGGGTAAGGGAAGCTGCCGTGGCTTACGCCAATAAAAAACAACTCAAAAAATCTGAAAAAGTAGCATAATGAAAAACTGGCCTCTTTGGGAAATATTCATCCGATCTAAGCAGGGTTTATCGCACAAACACGTGGGAAGTTTACATGCATCCGATGAGGAAATGGCAATTCAAAATGCCAGAGATGTCTATACACGACGACAAGAAGGTGTAAGTATATGGGTGGTTAAAAGCGAATTTATTGTCGCTTCAGATCCCGGAGATAAAGACGCATTATTTGATCCAGCCAATGATAAAGTCTATAGGCACCCCACTTTTTATGATGTACCAGATGGAGTAGAACATATTTAGTATGGATAATAAAATAGCTTATATTCTTCAGATTGCAGATAATGCCCTAATCATTGGGCATCGATTGTCTGAGTGGTGTGGACACGGACCCGTATTAGAGCAAGATATTGCGTTAACAAATATCGCTCTAGATCATATTGGTTTGGCAAGAAATCTTTATCAGTACGCGGCAGAAGTCGAAGGAAATGGAAAAGATGAAGATCATTATCCTTACAAACGAGATGTAACTGAATGGAAAAATTTACTTCTATGTGAAGTCGAAAATGGACATTTCGGTCATACGATTTTAAGGCAATTTTTATTTGATTCTTTTCAGTTTTATTTCCTCCACGAATTGCAAAATTCTAGTGATGTAAGGTTGTCAGAAATTGCGACTAAAAGCTTGAAAGAAACAGCTTATCATTTGCAATATAGTGGGGATTGGATGATTCGCCTGGGAGACGGAACCGAGGAAAGTCATTCTAAAATGAACGAAGCCGTCCAAGATATCTGGATCTTTGCTGATGAAGCTTTTGAAAAATCTAAGGTCGACGAATTGGCAGTAAAAGATGGCTATGGCATCGACCTAACTAAGATTAAATCTTCTGTTCAAGAAAAAAGGAAAGCCATCATGGACGAAGCCAATTTGCAGATTCCTGATTTGGACTGGCACCAATCCGGAGGGAAAGTTGGAAAACACACTGAACATATGGGTTATATTTTGTCTGACCTACAATTCTTACAACGCGCTTATCCTAATGCCACATGGTAGTTAATTTGGACTCGGAATTGCGTGAAATCCTTGAAAAGGTAAAAGATCCAGAGGTCCCCGTTTTAAGTATTTTAGACTTAGGCATTGTTAGAGAGATCACAAATACTTCGGATCTCATTACAATAAAAATTACGCCTACCTATACAGGATGTCCAGCTATGGATATGATCGCCGTAGATATTAAAGCAATATTCCAAGAACATGGGTATCAAAATGTTGAAGTTGATCTGGTGCTTTCGCCCGCTTGGACCACCGACTGGATATCTGAAAACGGAAAAAGAAAGTTAAAAGAATATGGCATTGCTCCACCTGTGCACTCTTCTGACAAAACAGTCCTCATTGGAGATAAAATAATTCCATGTCCACAATGTGACTCTGAGAATACTCAGATGATTAGCCAATTTGGATCGACGGCATGCAAAGCCCTTTACAAATGCCTTGATTGTAAAGAACCCTTTGATTATTTTAAGTGCCATTAGCGAGATTTTCATATCCTAATAAGATACGTATCTTCGATCTATGAGTGAATTTATTCAAACGAGTGTAAGTGATGGAGTCTGTACTATCCGTCTAAACCGCCCAGATAAATACAATTCTTTTGTAAGAGAAATGGCACTGGCTTTACATAGCGCGCTTTCTAAGGCCTCTGATAATGACGCTATTCGTGTTATATGTATTATCGGAAACGGTAAAGCATTTTCTGCAGGACAGGATCTTCAGGAAGCAACAGATGATAATGGTTTAAGTCTTTCCAAAATTGTTTCTGAGCATTATAACCCCATCATAAAACTTATTCGATCTATCCCTAAACCCATCATAGCTGCCGTAAATGGAATTGCAGCCGGGGCTTCCGCCAATATTGCATTGGCATGTGACGTTGTGGTAGCAAAAAAAAGTGCCTCATTTATGCAAGCCTTTACGCATATTGGATTAATCCCTGATAGTGGTGGAACTTATTTTCTGCCAAGAATAGTAGGACACCAAAAGGCATCTTCTATGATCATCTTGGGTGATAAAATTACGGCGGAAGACGCTGAAAGACATGGAATGGTCTATAAGGTTTTTGAAGATGAAGAATTTGACAACGAAGTATATAAGCTGTGTAATAAATTAGAGCATATGCCGACTTATGGCATCGCCCTTGCTAAAGAAGCACTTAATCAGACATGGTCCAATTCATTATCCCAACAATTAGACTTAGAATTAAATCTTCAAGCTAAAGCTGGAGAATCAGAGGATTATCACGAGGGTACACGTGCTTTTTTAGAAAAAAGAAAACCAGTGTTTAGAGGACGATGAGAAGGTCAGTAGTCACCATATTAAAAAATTTAGAATTTGGTCCTGAACTTCTGGCTGATTTAATATCCAATATTCCAAAGGAAAAATTAAAATCTCGACCACAAGATGGTTCTTGGAGTATTCACGAATGGGCCTGTCATCTGGTGGTAGCCCAAGATATTATTCAGGAACGTTTAGAAAAATTTTCAGAATTGGATCAAGTACATATAAAAGTATATTCTCCGGATTTAAATTCACCACAAGAGGAATTACTAGATATGGACTTAGATCGCGCCTTGAACTTTTTCAGTCGAAAACGTGAATGGCTTTTGAGGTTCTCATCAGATAAGTCCTCAGAATTTTGGCTTAAGCCGGGTACTCACGATGATTATGATCCTTACAATCCTCATATTTTATTGAGGCATGCTTTGTTAGCAGATCATTTTCATATGTTTCACATCGAAGACCTTTGGTTAAAAAAATAGAATATGCCTAGAGTTGGAATTATAGGAGCTGGTGCGATGGGCGGAGGTATAGCGCAAGTCGCAGCCACAGCGGGTTGGGAAGTACAGCTGTATGACATAAATGCTGAACAATTGGATAAGTCTTTGGACTTTATAAAAAAGATGCTGAATCGTTCGGTCGAAAAAGGACGAATTGATGATGTCGAATGTAAAGCTATACTTGGCCGATTATACGTGACTCAGAATTTTTCGGCTTTCGCCAATTGTGATCTCGTTATTGAAGCAGTGGTCGAAGATTTACAGGTTAAGAAATCTTTGTTTAAAAAAGTCGAAAAAGAGGTTTCATCTGATTGCATTTTGGCGACGAATACGAGTTCTCTTTCAGTGGCTTCGATAGCTTCTGCGTGTGATGATCCCAGTCGCGTTTGTGGTATTCATTTTTTTAATCCTCCAGTTTTAATGAAGCTTGTGGAAATTATACCTGCTGTTCAAACTAATTCTGAAACATTGGCGAAAGCCGATCAAATAATTAGTTCTTGGGGCAAGCTTACCGTGAAGGCAAAAGACACACCTGGTTTTATCGTAAATAGAGTGGCTCGTCCTTTTTACGGAGAAGGTTTGAGGATTTATGAAGAAGGTATCGCTGAGCCCAGTTTTATTGATAGAGCCATGACAGAGATCGGTGAATTTAGAATGGGGCCTTTTACCTTGATGGATTACATCGGCCATGATGTAAATTATAAAGTCACATGCTCTGTATTTGAGGCCTTTTATTGGGATCCTAGATACAAACCTTCTTTCGCTCAAAAAGCCTTGGTTGATGCTGGATATTTAGGTCGTAAAACGGGACGGGGTTTCTATAACTACACTCAAGAGGAGAGCCCTCAAGAAATGGATTGGGATGCATCTTTGGCTCAAGAAATTGTGGATCGAATTGTAGTCATGCTGATTAATGAGGCAGCTGACGCTGTTTTTTGGAATATCGCGACATCAAAAGATATTGATTTGGCGATGACACGAGGCGTTAATTATCCTAAAGGCTTATTGGCTTGGGCCAATGAAATAGGTATATCGAGGGTTGTGAGCCAACTAGACCAACTTTATGATACCTACCGAGAAGATCGATATCGATGTAGTCCTTTGCTTAGAACCATGGCTAGAAAAGGATCCCAATTTGAACTTTAAGATTTAGGATGTATATAATTCCGGTATTGCCAAGTCAAAACATCGCCAGAGATGTTTTATGGTATGAAAAGTTTACAGGGTTTAAGGCGACATGGTTTGATGATATGTATGCCATTCTAAAGCGAGATGAATTGTGCATACATCTACAATGGCATGCGGATACTAAAGAGGATCCTTTACTAGGAGGGTCAGTAATCAGGATTTTCACAAGGGATATTGATGCTCTAGTTAAAGAGTTCATAAAGCGTTCTACCATCACAGAAGACAAGTTTAGAAAGAATACAGAATGGGGTACGCATGAATTTGGTTTTTATGATTTGAATAAAAACGCCATTTTTATTGTTCAGGATTTAGAATAAAATGCTACAAGACAGTATACCACATAAAATGCTTTCCAACGATATGTTTTCGCAATGGTTGGGTATTACAATTATTGACGAAAGTCCAGGAAGTACGGAGTTGAAGATGACTGTCCGTGAGGAGATGACCAATGGTTTTAAAATTGCTCATGGGGGTATAACATATGCCTTTGCTGATAGTGCCTTTGCATTTGCATCAAACAGTAGAGGCCATCATGCCGTATCCATACAAACTAGTATAAATCATCACAAAGCCGTTTACCCAGGCGATGAATTATTGGCGAAAGCCAGAGAAGTAAATCAGACCAGAAAAACAGGAGTATACCATGTCGAGATTTTTAATCAGAAGAAAGAATTAGTGGCAAGTTTTCAAGGGACGGTTTTTAAAAAGGATTCACAATGGTGAGAGGAATTAAAATAGCAGTTATAATTACTTTACTAGGAGTGGTTTTTGGCTCCTGCGATAGGTCTCCAAAGAAAAACTCTGTGGCGGATCTGAAACATACTACTTTAAAAATACCAGTGGTCGATTCTGAGGATCTAGCGAATCGTCTTTATACATACTATCATCACGATGCCTCTAATCAAGTGCAATACGAAGAAAACAAAATCATCGAATATGCAGTGGAGCATGGTTTGGATTTGACCAGAGATAGTACGGGATTATACTATATGATCGTTGAAAAGGGCATAGGTGGTTATTTAAAGGAGTACGAAAAAGGGACTTGTTTCTATCGAGGGTATACCTTGGACGGAAAAGAATTTGATAGCAATTTCGGAAAGTCTCCACTCAGATTTACCGTTGGAGAATTAATCTACGGCTGGAATGTAGGCTTAACAAAAATCCCGTTAGGTTCAAAAGCCTTATTTGTCATTCCTTCTAGAATGGCCTATTGGGAGAGAGGACACTCCGATAAAATAGGTCCCTACGAGTCATTAGTATTTGAGATTGAGCTATTGCTCTAACTAAAATGAGCGATTATTTTCTCTGCTAATTCAATCCCAATTTTTTCCTGAG
>JAHDBE010000181.1 GCA_020630555.1 Saprospiraceae bacterium | reverse complement strand
TTAGTCTGTATATCGACCTGACAAGCACAAATGTATATTAGAGGATTTCAAATGATTGCCCCAAAAAGGACAATGGATAGCCCAAAAAAGACACGACAATTAAATGCTTGAATTACTGATGTTTACAAAACATAAAATCAACTTATTTTATTATTACCTCAAGTTTTCTTAAAGAACGGATTGGTTGTTCTTAAGCTGTTCTCGATACATCGATAATCATTTAGTAGGAAATACTCGAACTGATAACTCAATAAAGATTTGATCCATGAAAGATAAAGAAGCATATTTTTGGACTCAACTCTGCTCTAGCCGCTAAGGCTCTTCATTTTTGTTATGGCACAAAAACGAAGCAAAAATGTATAGAATGGTCAAAGTTCCCATAGCTTGTTCCATCGCCCGCCCACTGACCATTCGGATCAACACAATTAAGGTTAAGCAAATTCAACTTTCTATTTTCTAAGAACATTAGAAAATTTCGAATTGTAAAAAGTGTTGGATTCATGGAAGATTTAAGTTGAGCAGTACTCCGACACCAAACAAGAGTTATAAATTGTAGAGTAATCCCGAAATTTGAGGATTGTATCGAAAACGGATTAGTAATTCTTAATAGAAACTACTCTCCATGAAATCATCCTAAATACTCCGAAGGCTTTTTCCCAAAGCGCTCTGTAAAAATGCGAGTGAAGTAACCTGGTTTTTCGAATCCTACCGCATAGCAAACTTCGGCTACCGTATGGTATTCTTTGGATCGTAATAACTCCATAGCTCTATTTAGTTTGATTTCTCGGATGAACTTGAGTGGAGTTAATCCCGTGATTTTTTTAAGCGTTCGAGTGAGTTGCTTTTCGCTTATATTTATTTCTATTGCCAACTCCTTTACTCCAAAATCTGAGTTGTCTAGATTAGTCAGAACTAATTCTCTAAGATCATTAAGCAGTTTCTCATCTCGATCATTGTTGGTCGAAGTTTCTGCCTCTTCAACGGTTTCTGCTTCTCGTTCAATACGATTGGTCAATAAATTCGCAATCCTTGCCATTAACTCGGCTTGACTAAAAGGCTTAGTCAAATAGTCGTTTACACCTATATGCAGCGCTTCTAATTTATCTTCTTCGGCAGAACGAGCAGTCAACATAATGGTTGGAATTTTAGCATACGCCTTATTAGATCTTAAGTTTCTTAAGAACTTAAACCCATCCATATTCGGCATCATCACGTCCAAAGTAATCAGATCAACTTTATTCTTTTCTAGGAGGTCTAAAGCCTCTACTCCGTCATTGGCTATGATGGTTTTTGCATGTGGTGCCACGATACTTGAAATGTATTGCTGCATTTCCTTATGATCATCTACAATCAAAATAGTGTACTCTCGTCCTTCTACAATTGGCACATTTGGAATCTTAATCTCTTCCTCAACCTCCAATTCTTCTACAGGAGCACTAGCCTCTAAGTGATTTGGTAATTCCACAAAAAAGCTACTACCCTTTCCTAATTCGCTTTCAACACTAACTTGCCCACCATGCAATTTGGTAAATTCGTTTACGATGGTCAAACCAATCCCTGTTCCTCCTTGAGTATCATTAGTACTGGCTTGAAAATAACGCTCAAAAATGTGTTTCAATTCCGACTCAGGTATTCCTGGCCCTGTATCTTCCACTTTAAAAACAAAGTCATCTTTCTCATTCTGAAATGTAACAAAGGAAACCTTCCCGCCTCTTGGGGTGAACTTAATGGCATTATGAATCAGGTTATTCAAAACCTTTTCTAGTTTATTATCATCGACTTCCAACACCAAGTCTTCAGGTAGTTTGTAATCAAAGGATAATTGAATCTCGAATTGATGAGCCAGCGATTCGAACGTAAAGAAAATCCGATCCAAAAATGATTTCACAGGAATCGGTTTAGCATTCAAGACTAACTTATCCGATTCTAATTTCCCTAAATCTAGAATTTCGGAAACCAATTCCATAAGTTTAGAGGTGTTTTGCTTAGCCACTAAAACGCTTTTCCGTTGTCCATCATTCAACCCTCCGAAACGTTCATTGAGCATGGACTCCATATGACCAGACATGAGTGTAAGTGGAGTTCTTAACTCATGTGCAACATTATTAAAGAACTTAGTTTTCGTTTTATCAAGGGCCTTAAGCTTCTCTTTTTGTTCGTTAATAATCTTGTTTTTACGTTTGGCAACCATCCATCGATTAATAGAAAGTAATAAAATTATAAGCACCGCGAGTATAATTATTATTCCCAGAAGAATAACTCTGTCTTGCTGAGCAGCTTCAACATTCAGGTTTTGAATTTCCAGGTTCTTTTGTTCTGTTTCGTATCGAACCTGAAGGTTTTTTACTGTCTGAAGCTTTTCTTTATTGATTAAACTATCTTTTGCTATACCATGTAATTTTTGATATTTCAACGCTTGACTAAAATTTTGTAGTTGCTCATTAACCCGAGCCAGAATTTCATAATTCTTAACTGAATAGGTCAACCACTTAAATTCCTTAGAAATTTCTAATGATCGCAAAGCATAAACCTCTGCCGAATCGTATTTTTCCTGACGCAAATAGTATGATGCAAGAGCTGTATAAGGTTGAGTCAATTCTTTACGATTGTTAATGGTCTTATTTATTATCACTGATTTATGAAGAAGAGGTATTCCTCGAACATCACCTAACTCTTCGGTTCGAAATTGACCTTCAGCAAACGCCGCAATACCAGCATACCTTGAAAATTCAGGGATGGCTCGCAAATACAATCTGCAAGTGTCATATGCACCGATTACACGTGAAAAATCCGCCATAACTTTATACACTTCAGCCAAATTGAGGTAAATTATACTTAACTTATTACTGTCGTTATGGAACTTAAAAATTTCTAAAGCTATTTTAAAATGAACAAGTGCTTCCCGAACATTTCCCTGATCAGATTTCATATACACATCACCAAGATTCATGTGTAGTCGGCCGGTTTCTCTTAGATTTCCTCGATTCTCATGATAATTTATTGCTTTTAATCTATAGCTAATGCCCTTTTCGAAATCACCAATGTCGGTATATGCTCCACCCAGCATGCTATTTGCCCGGGCTTGAATCTCTCCCTGACCATTTGTTTTTGCCAGATCTAACCCCTTCTTATAAAGCATAATTCCTTCATCAATATTGCCTAAATATGACTTCACCCACCCCTGACTAATATAAGCGTTGGCAAGAATTGAATCATTTCCTAGTTTTTCAGCCAATTCAATCTCCTGTTCAAGATAAGGACCTATTTCAGAAGCTTTAGATGATTTGTATTTTCTGGTAAGTTCTGATAAACACCTAAGTTTCTCGTGATTTTCAGAATTTTGGATTTTATGTACAATAGAATGATATTCCTGATCTTCAGCAAATGCACTAAAACCACTCATCAAAAAATACGCAAACATCAAATATATATATTTCACGAAGTTAAAGTATTAAAACTTCTCACCTGCACCAAAAGAGGATAGGATAATTTTTAAATTTAGTACTCGTTTTAGATTCCAAATAAAGTTCATTCTAACTCCCCGTATTCGATATGGATATAATTGTCCAATGAAGAGAAAGGTCATACTAAAACCACTTTCATATCATACGTGGGAGTTTTAGCGTTTCACAAACTGCCCAACATCTATTATTCCTTCCGTATTTCGTAACTCATAAATATACATCCCAACAGCATAACTACTTACATCTAACCTGAATTGAAGGGCAAACTCACCAAAATTAGAAGCACTCGAATCGGTCAATGCATCGTTTAACAGCTGCGTGATATCTACTATATAATCTTCAACCAGACTTGTACTTACTGGAAGCGTTATTTTACTAGTGGTGGTAATGGAAGGCTGATTATTCCTGGTAATAGCATACTCATCCCAACTACTCGTTACCCTATTCAAATATGAGGCATTCGAATTATGATGCTGATGGGATCCACCAACTGGATCTGCTACTCCATATAATTATAAAGTAGCTTTCTTAATCTTACTAATACTCCTATCAATATTGGATATATCAAATCCAACATAGCTCCTTCCTACGGTAAGTTGTCCTAATCCAGTCCAGGTTTGCGCCATCATATCAATGTAATCTCCAAAATTTGTGTCATTTAAGGATGTTGTGACCGCATGATAAAAAAACAAAAGCATCTTTTCCTTCAGCATACAAAACGGGTGCTTTTAGGCTACTAAGTTGAGAATTGAGGTAGCTAATTAGTGAAACTTTAGACGTATCTGCATCTACAGAGTGAAATTCGTTAAGTATAGAGTCCAACAAAATACGATCTTCTGCCGCTAATTCTTCCAAAACCAAAGAATCAACTAAGTAGAATTCAGGGTCAGCATATTTTTGTCCTACGACATTGTCGTAAATAAAAATTAATCCCAGAAATAAGACAAGTGTACCTATACCCTTCACTATGGAAAGGTATGAAAAGCCTTATAGGTTGCAAAATATAGATAGGATGAAAATTAATCGTTATTAAGGATTATATTGATGATTTAAAAAATAAAACGCTTTTCCTAATCCTCCTGACTTTATTACTTTAGAAGCTAATAGCAATTCAAAATAAAAACAATCATCTTTAAAGCTTCATTAACAAATACATTAATAAGCCATGTTACGTTTAAAAAATCTGGTTCTTCAGTTGCTTTTAATGTTCATGTTTTCGATCATCAATTTGGGATCTATGACCATTTTGATAGGTTGGCTTGCTTTTAAGGTGGGAGTTTCAGCAATAATAATTGCATTATTCATCCCTGTTATCCTGTTGATTCTCTTTATCAATTGGACTAACCAATTAACCTTTACGACTACTATGGTAATCGCATTAGTTAGTATTATCATTACTGCAACCCTAACCTATTTCACGGATTCATATTTAGCTCTAAATGGTTATAATGGAAATAGAGTTCTTTTTTTCTGGCATAGTAACATATATCTAGTTTTTTTTCGTTTTACTACGCTTAATGTTCGATGAGGTTATGATTAAAATTTTCAAGTGCGAAGTACATGAAAGCATACTCATTCGGTTTTCGAATAATATATTCGATACCAAGAATTAATAATCAACTTCAAACATAGCATCTGTACTACCTGCTTCCACATACAGTGTATCATAATATTTTGGTTGTCTAACCCCATCTTTTACGCTACTTACCTCAAGATAAACAAATTGATTACCTGCAGTATTTCCTTTCATAACTAATTCCGTAAAGGAAGTATCTGATCGATTAATATATAAGCCGTTAAAAGTATTTGTTTCATCTGAAAAGCTAATTTCTGGCCAATCCGAATTATAATTTTCAAAACGAGGAGATACATAAATATAATCACCTTGCATAGAAGGGTTATAATCATTGATTCTAATTGTCAGTTTAGCAGGTCGAAAAATATGAAAATCCCAAACATAAGTTGAATCTAAAGTAGTGACTTCGTAACTGGGATAAATATTGGTGGTTGGATAAAATTCGCCATTAAAAAAATCAATGTAATAATATCCACCTTCCAACTCAGCTGAATCTGGGCTAAAACTAAAAACAAACCTACCTTCTTCGTCTGTAGTGGTAGTAGCAATCAATCTTCCTGGATCACCATTATATCCTTTTCTTTCCCATGCTAATTCGATAGGAGTATTTGTAACTGGTGTGGTTGAATTTTGACCAGTATTCATAGATCCAATGAAAGTAATACAGCCTTCATAACAAGGAATATTCACAGCTGATTCGTCACGACTGCAGGAAACGAGAACTATTAAGCCAACAAGAAAAAAAAGAAGATTAAACCTCATAGGATCAAATATACAATATTAAAATCATTAGCCCAACACATTATTAAAGACCCAATTTAACCTAAAACACATACTACAAATAGTAAATTCAGACATCGGAAATAATAATTTATTAAAATCTAAGCGTACTTTGAACTTTTATTTCGTACCTTTGTGTACTTCAAAGAATTACGAATCTAAAATTCGAAAAC
>JAHDBE010000180.1 GCA_020630555.1 Saprospiraceae bacterium | reverse complement strand
ATGGTCCATATGGGAGATTCGGAGGTGGCTAAAGAGCATTTCGAAAATTATGGATTGATCAATATGGATCATATTTCTGACCCAGAGTGTAGACTATACGAGCAGTTCGGATTAGTAAAAGGAAATTTCTCTCAACTATTTGGCTTAAAAACATGGATTAAAGGGGCTGGCGCATTAGTTATTGATCGAGTTAAATTTTCCCTCCAACAAATTGGGGATGGTTTCCAAATGCCTGGTGTCTTTTTAGTGCACAAGGACGAAATCAAGGAAGAATTCATACATAAGTCTGTCTCTGATCGACCTGATTATACGGGGATGATACAATGTTGTGTTTCTTAAGGGAATATTTGGTACGAAATTCACGTTAATAAAGCCATAAAGACCTGTTATGAAAAATTGGTTTTATTCTTTTCTTTTTCTTTTTGGACTTTCGTCAATGTTACACAGTCAATCATCGAATGATTTGACCTTCTATTGTGACGTTATGATTAATGCGGATGATCCTGACCATCGAATTTATGCTCAGAATAAGTTTAATAGATTATTTAAAGAGGCATTAGATGATGAAGGCTCTTACGAAAATGATTTTTCTAACTTAAAATGGATATCTCAATTAAATGACACCATCTACGGATTTAGGATATTTAGTTGGGAACTAAAAAAAGCCAATAATGAATACGCCCATTTTGGTGTGATACAAATGAAGGATGGTACCTGTTACACTCTTTCAAATGAAAGAACTGATTTAGTAGATTTAGATTATATGGATGTAGGTCCAGAGTCTTGGTATGGTGCACTTTATTATGCGATGTATCCTTTTGAATCGAATGGTGAACGGGCTTTTTTATTGTGTGGTTACAATGCCTATTCCGAATTCAACAAAGTAAAATTTGCGGATGTTCTTCATTTTGTAGACGGTAAACCTGTTTTTGGAAAATCTATATTTAAGACAAGTGATGAAGGTACTCGCCGTGATATCAAGTCACGATTGATCTTACAGTATAGTTCGGATGCCGCTGTTACATTACGCTTTAATGAAGGTTTAAATATGCTGGTACACGATCATCTCATTACCCGAATGGGAAGAATGCCTGGACAAGGCCCAACAAACTTGCCTGATGGGAGTTATGTGGGGTGGAAGTTAAATAACGGTCAATGGGTTTACGTCGAAAAAATATACGATCAAGTGAGTGAAGAAGCACCTAGACCTAAGCCAGTTTTGGACAAGAGAACCAAAGGGGTTTTCGGCAAAGGCAAATAGATTACAAGTCATCAAAATTTAATGAGTTGAACATTGATTCTCTTAACTCATTCAAAAGATCCTTTTCGCGGTGAAGTTTTCTTACGATGTAGTAACCGGTTAAGTTCGCTTTTTTTGTATTGAGTTGTTCCTTTGGTAATTCGTCTAAACCAAATTTCCAATCTTTTCTCAGAGCTACTTTATTTGCTTTTAATTCGAAGACACCATTAACTTTCATTCCTTTAATCATCGATTCTGGCTCGCCATAATCATTTTTATAATTATCAAATCCTTTATTGTTTATGGCATATAGAATGTTTTGAACATAGTATGTAGACTTTGTCGGGTTTAGGATGTAATCATATTTAGCATCCAAATTAGTTTTAACCGTTGAGGTATCATTTATTGAAATCTCTATGTCTCCAAATTTTACAGGAACTGTTATTTTTTCGTTTGGCTTCACTGTTACTTCCTCAAAATTGGCAGATTTAAGCTGTATAGGGTAGTCATTTGGATTGTCGATTACAACATCTTTTGTGGGTGCAGATCAACTGCAAAGAATCATTAAAAAAAGAAAGACAGAAGCTAAATGACTTTTCATTTTTGGTAAGTTTTTCATGACTAAGCTAAAAAATAAAACATATTAAGGACCTCGTATTTAAAAAAGGATCCAATTGGCCTATATTCGTTATTATAGTAGCGTATAAGTATAATCATGTTTTTTAATGACAATAGATTAAGTAATTTAAAATGGGCAAGACTATCATTCGTGCTTGTCTGTCTTAATTTTTTTGTCTTATTTGATGTACAAGCATATTATATTCAAACGCTCCCTTTGTCTCAAAATGTTGAATTAGTCGAGCAATTCGAAAAGGAAGAGAATTTACGTTTAGAGCATATTATCCCTCCAAAGAACTTTCAGCATGTACAGTTTTCAAATGTAGTTTCTAGGAGAACGTATTATTCTTGGTTAGAAAAGCAACTAGACATAGTCGTTAAAATAATTCTTAGAATAAACACACGCCGATTTAAGGACCTTTCTGTGATATTATATAAATTTTCATTTAAACTTCCTACGACAAACTCTGATGAATTTGCTTTAGAATCCCATTAATTAAGAACCTTCAATTATTTCTAAAGTATTATCTAATTATTAGTTACTAAGAATTTAGTAATCAAGGCGTTATGGGGAAAATTAAAAAATCCATTAGGGCATTTCTATTTGTTGTTTTAATAATTCTAGCTGGATTAGGAATAGGAATAAGCGGTGCAGTAACCATACCATCAATTAAACTAAGAAGAAATCCTGCTAAAGACAAGGTGGAATTAGTGGAGAAGGGACATATGAAATCCAAAGAACAATCTTGACATGATGGATTAATATCTGTTAGGAATAGGATGATTTATATCGTAATTATGAATGATAAAACCACATTCGACTTCGTTTGTGGTAGAATCACATGGTTCGAATACATAGTGTTTTTTTATCACTGAAATCAATTTGTTTAATTTAGGTTCTTGGTGATTTTGAAGGTTTTCCTCAAAGATTTTTACAAAGGTCACCTTACCATCACAATCGATGCATACGGCACTTTTTATCGTTGAATTTCCCTCAAATATTGGAATTTGGTCAACTCTTCTTTTTACAATAGCTCTGTTTTTGCCGAAAGGCTTCAACAGCAGCGAATCTAAATTTTCGGGTTTTGACCCTATTTCTAAATTGACAAATTTGGATTTAGTGTCGGTGAATTTATGCGCATTGGAAGAGCAAGATTGAATTGCTATCAAACAAAAAAGGGCCACCCAAAAGGGTAGCCCTTGAAACATGTTTTTCTTTTTAATTACCACGGATCTTATTAATATCTGTGAGATCCAAATTGAAAATTAATTTTCCACATTGTTCTTTCGCTGCTTTATAATCGGGTTCGAATTTATACCCCCTTGCGACTTTAATTGTCTTTTTTAAAGTAGTTCGACTTGTCACTGTAGTGCCCTCATCTAAAATTTCTGTATAAGTCACCTGGCCTTTTCTATCAACGCATACTTTAACTTCGATTCTTCCTGTTTTATCGAGGGGAACGTCTTTATAGTTTCGATAAATAACACGTCTTCCAAATATGCCATCACCAGAGTCATCGTAAAGTCCTGTTCCGTTACCTGAATCTCCTTCTCCGTGATCGTCATCATTCCCTTGATCTTTTCCAGCTCCTGTTCCCGAATCTCCTTTACCTGTACCGCTATCCGTTCCTTCGATACTTGATGGTTTTGTATTACTTGATCCAGAAGTAGAACCAGAAGTTCCGGGTTTAGTAGGCCTAGATGTCGGTCCACCTGAAGAACTTGGTTTACTAGGCTTTGAAGGTTTTTCTACTGTCTCCACTTTCTCAGGAACAACAGGATCCTCAGGGATCTCCTCAAACTCCATGTCCTCTAATTCTATTTCTTCTTCAATGGCTATGACATCTGATTCTTCTTCTAAAGTTTCCGTAATAACGGGATCAGTAGGTTCTACATCAATCACCGGATCAGGAGTAGGTATATCAATCTCCGGCTTTGGAACTTCCACTTGCTTGATTTCCACAGGTTTGACCTCTACTGGTTTAACCTCTTCAATAGGCTTAGTTTCCTCAACTTTTTGTGTTTCTGACTTTTGTTGTTCTTCAGATTTTGGTCTTTTTGCGCCTGAATCAGAATGCGCGTATTTACTAAGCGAACTTGGTTTAAAATCCACAAATTCTACTTCGACAGCAAACTGAGTAGGATCCTCAGGGCTTGGGCTTGTTTCGAAATAATATAAAAATGCCAACAACAATAACAAGGCGTGTATTGCAATCGAAATACGCATTCCTTTTTTCTTGTTTTTCTCTTCGTTTGCCAATATCTGTTTCATAATACTTCTAATTACTTACTAAGGTAACTCTATTTGAACGCCAAATTGGGTTAAGAAAATATTAATTCATTTAAATTATTAATCATTTTCTGGGAGTACTTTTCCTAATTTCTGGACAGTTAACCATAAAATCACCAGTGCACAGATTAAAACAATAAAACAGATTAGCCAGCCTCCTCCTAAGAATGTGCTAATTCCGACACTTAAAATACTTACGAGCCCAACAGTTAAGGCATAAGGAAGCTGAGTTCTAACATGGTCTATGTGATTACAATCAGATGCTAAGGAGGACAAGATAGTTGTATCGCTGATAGGTGAACAATGATCGCCTAATACGCTCGCTGCCAAGACTGTAGCAATGACGTTTAATAATATTTCGAAACTGATTTCAGGATTTAATCCGCTGCTCTGACAAATGGCGAAAGTGGTCGGTATGGCAATAGGATAAAGGATGGCCATTGTACTCCAGCTAGATCCTGTGGAGAAAGCAATTAATGCAGCGAGAATAAAAATTATAACCGGAATTAAATAGGGGTTTACGGAGTCGGCAAGAGCGCTACTTAAAAAATCTGCCGTATGTAATTCGTCCGTACAACTGGCTAAAGCCCAAGCCATGGTTAAGATGATTAATGCAGGTAACATGGTCTTAAATCCATTGACCATCCAATGCATGGTATCAAACAGATTCATGATTTTTTGACTCACGGTCAATATTATAGCGATAATTACACCTGAGAGTGACGCCCATAATAACGCTACATAAGAGTCCGATGCACCAACTAAAGTTCCCAGTTTAGTAAAGAATCCTTCTCCGCTTGGTCCAAGCGCATTCATCGAGCCCCATATAGATGACCAATTTGCAGTAACCGTAATGTTTTCCATTCCCGAAAGGGTGCTATATAAGCTATTCATACCCGTATCAACCAATCCGAAAAGAGTGACGAATATGACAGTTAAGACTGGTATTGCAGCGTTATACCATTTTAAAGGGGCATTAGATACTGGACTTAAATCTTCCATATCCGGTTCGTCTTCAGAACTTGTGCTGGCAGGAGAGACTTGTCCCGTAGAACTCGCCCTTAGCTCTGCTTTATACATGGGTCCAAAATCCTTTTTCGACTTTATTAGGAATAGTATAAAAACCAAAGTTAATATGGGATAAAAAGAATATTTAAGCGAACTCAAAAAAACAGCATATGCCGTCATTTCTGTTCCAAGTTCAATCTTAGACATGCCGTCATCTATATATCCTAATTCTGCACCAATCCAGGTAGTAATAAAAGCGACTGCAGAAACTGGGGCAGCGGTGCTATCGACTATGTAAGCTAATTTTTCGCGCGAAATTTTGAATTTATCGGTAACACTTCTCATTGTGTTTCCGACAATAAGAGTGTTTGCATAATCATCAAAGAATATGGCTACCCCGAGTAACCAAGTTATGAACTGAGTGCTGTATTTATCTTTTGCATACTTACTTAATTTGAGTACAACACCAGCCATTCCTCCATTTTTCGATATAATGGCCACCATTCCTCCTATGAGTAAAGAAAAAACTATAACAGATAAATGGCCGCCATCATTTAGTGCATTCACTACATATTTTTGAACGGTTTCAAAAATGGATTGCAAAAAGTAATACAAAGAGTTCCATCGCATGCCTCCACCTATAAAAGCGCCTGCCCAAATTCCGCAAAACAAAGACACAATAACCTCTTTAAATATTAAGGCAAGAATGATGGCAAGTAAAGGGGGAATAAGTGACATCCAAAGCGGAATATTAGCAAGCCTGTGTCCTTCTGGATTCTTGGAAATATGATAAAGTTTAAGTTGTTCTGACTCTTCGGAATCGGTGTATTTTATAAATAAGAGCTTTCCTTTCTCGTC
>JAHDBE010000179.1 GCA_020630555.1 Saprospiraceae bacterium | reverse complement strand
ATAGATGACGACGTAGATGTGGCCACATTTGTTTCCGATGGTGATCCAAATGTATTAGATCCAGCAACGAATATTATAGACGGGAACAATTGGATAACACAAGACGGCTCTGGGGATCAAAGTGCTGATGGTACAGCACCAGACTTTCCTGACGATGTTCCTAATGATACGGGGGGGGCAGGTTGTGCAGCAGCATTACCCGTAGAATTCGCAGAATTTGATCTAAGAACAATAAATAAAAATGTACAATTAAATTGGAGTACGACTTCAGAAATCTCTAACGATATGTTCATTATCGAATGGAGTAAAGATGGGGCTCGCTTTGAAGAGATCGGTGAGGTACTCGGAGCTGGGACGTCTTATAGCTTACAAAAATATTCTTTTGTACATACGGAGCCTTTAGTGGGATATAATATGTATCGCATAAAGCAAGTGGATTTTGACGGGACTTATTCTTATTCCTCAGTAAGGTCTATTCGTATAAACGTAAATTCCAGCGATACAGTCTTAGCACCGAATCCGTTTTCGGATGAACTCACAATTAACAAGGAATATATTACAGTGAGAGTTTTAAACCAAAATGGACAATTAGTTAAAGAATATAGCCAGGGCGAATCGCTTAACACCTCAGATCTAACCAAGGGTAATTATATCTTCAAAATTATAACGGAAGATGAGATTATAACGAAATCTATGATTAAGCTATAAATGATAAAGGGTCGTTTTAAATGACCCTTTTTTTATCTCCTTATTTGCTCTTTTTGTATAGCCCGTCGCGAATCTTTGTCGATAATCTTACCGACTTAATGATTTTTTGTATCAATTGGGAAACTAAAGCCGTTGTAATAATGTATCTTTTATAGGAGTGTTGTGAAACACCCTTTTTTGTCGAGAATTACATATATTTAATTTTTTAATATGAGGCAGCTAAAAATCACCAATAAAATCACTGCTCGTGAAAGTGTAGCGCTTGACAAATATCTAAATGATATTAGTAAGATTGATATGCTCACGCCAGAGCAAGAAGCAGATTTGGCTAGAAAAATACGGGAAGGAGATAAGGAAGCACTCGAGACACTCACTAAATCGAATCTCAGGTTTGTAGTTTCCGTAGCAAAGCAATATCAGAATCAAGGACTATCTCTTAGTGATCTTATTAATGAGGGAAATGTGGGCTTAATGAAAGCTGCAAAGCGATTTGATGAAACTAAAGGATTTAAATTTATTTCATACGCCGTTTGGTGGATTAGGCAGTCCATACTACAAGCCATAGTCGAATATTCGAGAATGGTTCGATTACCTCTAAATAAATTAGGTTCCTACAAACGGGTCAATGAGGCATATGTTTCTTTCATTCAAGAATTTGAAAGAGAACCATCGCATGAGGAATTGGCCGAACTACTAGATATCAAAGTGAGAGATGTAGCCGCAGTGATAGGAAATGGCGGTCGACACTTATCTGTAGACGCTCCCATAGGAAATGATGAAGGATCTTCTACAATGCTTGATTTAATTTCTGAAGAGGAAGGTAATCTTCCTGATTTAAAACTTATGGAGCAATCTCTCCATCAAGAAATAGAACATGGATTATCTATTTTGTCTCCAAGAGAGGTCGAGGTTCTTAGTGCCTACTATGGATTAAATGGAAAATCTCCTTCCAATTTGGAAGAAATAGGAGATATGTATGGTCTTACTCGAGAACGCGTTAGACAGATTAAAGAACGGGCCATTAGACGTCTAAGGAAATCTGTTAATCGAAACGCCTTGAAATCATATTTAGGATAACGTAAAAAATTCCAATTGATAAGAGTATTGTTATTTGCAGCAATCGCATTTGCTGGCGTTGGATTTATACTGTCACAGATTTTTGGTTTTATGTTTAGCATAAGATCCACAAAAGGTCAGTTAAAACGTGATCTTCGTAAAATTAAGGAGAGCCTTAACCCCATCGTAGATAAATTAGTACCACTAGATGATGAGGAGATGAAATTACTTTCTCTCAACCAAGAAAATCGAACAGTTGTCAGAGGTGTAGAAAATCTTATTAAAGGATCCTTTAGCTCAATTTATCACGAACCACTGGCTGCATATGCCTATAAAGAGTATTCAAGAGGATCTGGGAAAGCCGTTCTCTTCGTTAAAACAGCCGAACATGATTTCAGCTATTTCATTGACGGAAGTCAAACGAACCTGCACATAGATGGTGAAAATTACGGCATAATAGATACCAAAGGTCAACTCCTTCAGGATTCAAATGTTATAGCTGTACTTAATGCTGAACCATCGCTCGAATTGTCACCGATATATATGGATGACAGAATTATTGGGAGAGTAAAAAATCCCTTACGCGCTGATACCGTAAATCCGCGAGCTTTCCAATTACAAGCTGACCTAAATCAAGAAGAAAAGAAGCGGTTTTTAAGCTTATCTTTTCTGTACCTTATTCAGGCCAATGAGGCGTAATTGTCGACATCAAGTCGCTTTATCTTGCACCTAGTCTTCGTACCTTTGGAGAAATAAAATAATGAGATGAATATTGATGTCTTAAACCAAAAGAATTTTTTTCTTATTGCGGGTCCTTGTGCGATTGAAGGCGAAGATATAGCCTTGGAGATCGCGGAGAAAGTGACTAAGATAACGGACCGACTAGATATACCATACATTTTTAAAGGTTCATACCGAAAAGCGAATAGATCTAGCTTGACCAGTTTTACAGGTATCGGAGACGAGAAAGCCTTGAGGATTTTAGAAAAAGTGGGTCGTACAATTGGACGACCGGTAACCACAGATATTCACGCAGATGAAGAGGCTGCCCTTGCTGCAGAATATGTGGATATTTTGCAAATTCCGGCTTTCCTATGTCGACAAACAAATTTACTTGTGGCAGCCGCTAAAACTGGAAAAGTTGTAAATATTAAGAAAGGGCAATTTATGGGTTCACAGGTGATGTCTCATGCCGTAAATAAGGTAGAACAATCAGGAAATGAAAATGTATGGTTAACTGAAAGAGGTACAACTTTTGGTTATCAGGATTTGGTGGTAGACTTCAGGGGCCTCACTACGATGAAAAATCTAAATGTGCCGGTTATTATGGATTGTACTCACTCCCTACAACAACCCAATCAATCAGTAGGCGTGACAGGTGGAAAGCCAGAATTTATAGAGACTATAGCTAAGGCTGCAGTGGCAGTAGGTGCAGATGGTCTTTTTATCGAGACTCATCCAGATCCCAAGAATGCCAAATCCGATGGGGCCAATATGCTTCATATAGATTTACTAGAACCATTGCTTGAAAAATTAATCAGAATTAGAGAAGCCATATCTTGAAAAAAGAAGTTGATATAAAAATATGGCCAGACGAATGGGGTAATGATGGAATTATCCACACCAAAATAATAACCAAGTTAAAGGGACATAATTCCAAATCTCTAAAGTTTAAACTGGTTAAAAAATCCATTGACGCTCGAAAAGGTCGGCCTTTTTTTATACTCCGATATCAAATCATAGAGGAGCAAAGTCATGAGCAAAAAGCCATTCTTGATTCTTACGAAACAACTCATTTTAAACCCGAAGTAGTTATTATTGGAGCTGGTCCTGCTGGTTACTTCGCCGCATTACAATGCATCGAAATGGGACTTAAACCTATTGTTGTAGATCGTGGCAAAGATGTTCAGATGCGTCGGCGAGATTTGCGCGCTATTCAGCAATTTCATAAGGTAGATCCTGATTCTAATTATTGTTTTGGCGAAGGAGGTGCTGGAACTTACAGTGATGGCAAGTTATATACGCGCTCTCATAAACGGGGTAAAATTGAAAAAGTCCTACAATTACTTGTGGAGCACGGCGCCAAATCCGATATATTATACGAAGCTCATCCACATATTGGTTCGAATAAATTGCCGAAAATTATTTCGAACATTCGCGAGACGATTTTAAAATTTGGTGGAGAAATTCATTTTGATACGAAAATAGTTGATTTCGAAGTCATAAATAATACCCTCGAATCTGTGATTGATTCTGTAGGTATACGTTACAGAGGTAAAGCCTTTATTTTAGCTACAGGACATAGTGCAAGAGATATTTTTGAATTACTCGATAGGAAAAATATTTCTATAGAAGCTAAGCCCTTTGCGATGGGTGTCCGTGTAGAACACCCTCAAAAACTAATTGATGAGATCCAATACCGCCAGAAACCGCGAGAAGAAGGATTACCAGCGGCTAGTTATAAGCTCGTTCGACAGATAAATGAGTGTGGAGTTTTTTCATTTTGTATGTGCCCAGGAGGACTTATTGTTCCAGCAGCGACGGCTCCAGGTGAAATAGTTGTAAATGGGATGTCCCTTTCTCGTCGAGATTCGGCTTTCGCCAATAGTGGTGTTGTAACCGCCATAGAATTAAACGAATTAGAACAACTCGGTTATACAGGTAAATTTGCTGGTTTAGAATTCCAAAAGGATATAGAACAAAAGGTATTCAAAATGGGAGATGGGTCTCAAAAAGCGGCAAGTCAAAGATTAGCGGACTATTGTGAAAATAAGGATTCAAACGACTTACCTGATAGTTCCTATATTCCTGGATTAAATCTAGTTAGCCTTCAAGGACTTTTTCCAGAGGCCATTGATAACAGATTAAGAATAGGCCTAAGGGCCTTCGATCGAATAATGAAAGGATATTATACAAACGAAGCTATTGTCGTCGCTACAGAAAGTAGAACTTCCTCACCGATTCGGATTCCTAGAAACGAAAATTGCATGCATCCAGAGATTGTGGGGTTATTTCCATGCGGTGAAGGGGCTGGTTATGCGGGAGGTATTTTGTCTGCGGCAATGGATGGTCAAAACGTGGTTAAAGCAATACATGGATTTTTGTCGTAAATGTTAAAATTAGGTCCCATATTTGCATCTTCAATAGTTTATCTCAAGATATTATGAAGTCGATAGCCGATTTAATAGGCAGGATTCTTATTTCAACCTTCTTCTTTATGGAGGCATTTGATTCTTTTATTTTCTTTGATAAGAATCTTCAGACCATACAGGAATACGGTATAACATGGATGCCTAAAATGTGGATGGGGCTCATCATCTTTATTTTATTTTTTGGGGCTTTGACTGTCCTGATTGGATATTTTGCTAGAGTTGGAGCCGTCATGCTATTGTTGTATTGGTTGCCTTTCACTTTTATCGTTTATTCTTTTTGGAATGACCCGGAAGATCTGAGACGTCTTCACACTTTACTTTTTATGCGAAATATGGGATTAGCTGGGGGATTATTACTTCTCCTCGCAAATGGGGCTGGTTCTATATCCGTAAAAAGACTTTTTCATGTTATGAGATTACCTCAATAATGAATTACGATTGGATATTATTCGATGCGGACAATACGCTATTTGATTTTGATGGCGCTTCTAAACAAGCTTTTAGTGAGGTTGTAAAGTATTTTAATCTTACCGGTCAAAACCTCTATTCTAGATATTCTCATTTTAATCACTTGTGTTGGACAGCTTTAGAAAATGGTCAAATGACACAAGTAGAACTTCGACCGAAACGATTTGAATTGTTTTTTGAGGATATAAATTACTATGGAGATGGCGCCTTGGCTAATAGGCTCTATCTAGAAAATTTAGTCCTTAAAAGCCAATTGTATCCAGAAAGTAGAGGATTAATTCAAGAGCTTAAAAAGCGTTCATATAAGCTAGGGATAATCACCAATGGCCTAAAAGAAGTGCAGCGTCCGAGACTAAAGCATACAGGAATCTATGACGAATTTGATGTCATCGTAGTTTCTGATGAAATAGGATATTCTAAGCCTGACAGTCGGTTTTTTGATTACGCTTTCGCGAATATGGACGTCGAGGATAAATCAAGAGTTCTCGTAGTGGGAGACAGTTTGAATTCTGACATTAAAGGAGGAAATAATTACGGCCTGGATACAGTTTGGTATAATCCAAATCATAAAAACCCCTTACTTGATGTTAGAGCAAATCACGAGATATACAAGCTTTCTCAGTTAATGGATTTGATTTAAATATCGTCTTCTTCGTTTAAAATTTCTCCACAATACTTACAGTGCTTTGCATCTCCATCATGGCCGTC
>JAHDBE010000178.1 GCA_020630555.1 Saprospiraceae bacterium | reverse complement strand
TAGAAAATTTGAGAATCCTTCTTATAGTCTCAAAATGAAGAGTTGGAATGAGAGACACAAGGCCTTTTTGAATTTTATACATGTATCTAATAAACCGAAATTAGAATACCAATCTGCTAAATCTTCCATTGTCGATATGATGTTTCGAGAGAATGAACCGGATTTTGGTTTCGAGATAAAGCAAATTGATTCGTCGTTAAATGTTCCGGAAACGGTCCTCGCTGTCGCTCATAATGCGAAGGCTGACTTGATTGTTGTTTTTCCGGATCCTCAAAATTTTATTCAAAACGCATTTTTTAAAAGTGTCACTAAAACACTAGTCCAAAAATCCGATTTACCAATGCTTGTCCTTCATGATTATAACCTCATGACCAACTAATTAAAAATCCATTACCAAATACTTAAATAGAATGTTATGAAAATATTGTGTCCAACTGATTTCTCTTTATGCTCAACAAATGCCGTTAAATGGGCAGCTGATTTCTTAGATGCTCAAGGAGGAGGAGTTCTTGAACTCTTACACTGTATAGATTTCAAAAGCAGATCTGATGTATTTATAAAATTAGATGATGTTCTGAAAGAAAGAGCGGTTGAAGATTTTAAAGATCTTCAGAAAGAATTAGAATTAAAGCATAGACAGATTAAAATCGTCACCTCCATTTATAAAGCAAATGCTAAAGAGTTTATACCTCAACGTGCCCATGAAATTGAAGCTGATTTAATAGTTATGGGATCTACAGGATTAACAAGTTTAAAAGACATGGTTATGGGAAGTGTAACAGAATATGTCGCGAATAAATCGGACATTCCTGTGATGACTATTCCGGATGATTTGGATTTTGAACATATGAATTCGGTTGTTTTTGGTATAGACGATAAAGCCATCGAAAACTCAGGACCTCTTTATTCTGTAGCAGAATGGCTTGTAAAGTTTAATCCGTTGATTTATTTGACGCAAGTCACTAAAACTAAAGATCAAACTATGGTATTCGATCATAAAATCGTTGACATTTTTGAAAATCTTTTTACTCAAAATGTCAGAATCAATAAAGAAGGCTCCGTCGTTAAGAGCTTGAACCAATTTGTAAAGGATGTCGATGCCGATGTGTTATGCATTATTCATCATCAACGAAGTTGGTGGCAAAAGTTATTCAAAATGAGTAATCTAAAAGAAGAACTCTATGATCTAAATGTGGCATTATTGATTTTGCCCACATAAGTTTTCATGCTTTTCAAGTTTTGTTTGCAGGGGTGGCCAACTATTAAGTTGGTCACCTTTTTTGTTTGATGAAAATCATAGAGTGGACTGATATAGATCATAACTCCCGTGAGTATTTGCCTTTAAGTTTGATATATAATTATTAACAACCAAAATCTTTTTGATATGTCAATTTTACCATGGAACACAAAATTTAATACAGACTCATTTTTGGCGGATTGGTTAGGAGGAGACTTTGGATTTACTAAAGATCTTAACCGATTACCAGCAGTTAACATTAAAGATGATGAAACTGGATTTTCTCTTGAGCTTGCAGCTCCAGGAAAATCTAAGGCAGACTTTAATGTGGAAGTCGAAAACAATTACCTCACAATTAGTTCTGAATCTAGTGAAGAACATGAGTCTAAAAATGAAAACTATACTCGAAAAGAATATAGCTATGATTCATTTAAGAGAAGTTTCAGGCTTCCAGAAAATGTAAATGAAAACGAAATTTCTGCTCAATACGAAGAAGGGATTCTGAAAATTAGAATTCCAAAAAGTAAAGCTGAATTAAGAAATACACGATCTATCCAAGTAGGGTAGTGGATTCGAGGCGCGGCACTCTGCTGCGCCTCATTTAAAAAACTTAAAATATAAAATCATGCAAACAACGATTTCAAACTTGATGACAAAGAATCCTATAGTCGTAAAACCGAATACCATATTGACGGAAGTCGATGAGATATTTGTGAACAATACATTTCATCACCTTCCTGTGGTTAATGACGAGGGCAAGTGCGTAGGTGTTATTAGTCGAACAGATTACCACCAACTGCAATGTCACTACACCAAATTGGGAACCTCCAATTTCGAAAGATCTAATAAAAGATTTTTTGCCTCTTTAATTGCTAAAGAAATTATGTCAGAAAATCCCGTGACCGTGGAATCAAAAGCCGAGCTAAATGAAGTATTGGATCTCATATTGGAAAACGAATATCACTCGGTTATTGTCCAGGATAATGATGTTTGTGTAGGGATAATTACTTCTCATGATTTACTCCAATATTTAAGAAACCTAAAACTTGTAGCGATATGATTACAAATGCACAAGAAACTGTAAAACTCTGCATGACCCGAAAGCCAGTATGTATTAGTGAAGAAGCTTCATTGGCGGAAGCCATTACTAGATTGAGGTTGTTAGAAGTGTCACATTTGCTAGTCTGTGATTCTAACTTTGATCTGATAGGTATTTTGTCGAAAGAAGATGTACTGAATTCGATTTATTCTTTGGCCAAATTGACGAGTGGTAGCTCTTACACAGATATCAAGTTAAAGAATAAGAAGGTGTCCGAGTTTATGACAAAAGACCCAATCAGTCTTACGTCTAAAACGTCGATTGATATGGCCGTTGAGTTATTATTACAAAGGCAATTTCACAGCATACCGATTGTTGATGACGGCAAGCCGATTGGAATCGTAACCGCGTATGATTTATTAAAGCACTATTACCAAAAATATGGATGACATGAAACGAATTAAGTTATTTGCTCAAAATATAAAGTGTGGTGGTTGTGCTAATCAGATTACTACTAAGTTGAATAAAATTCAAGGAGTAAGTAGTACGCAGGTAAATGAGAATGAAGGCTCTGTGGAGTTTTATTGTTCAGAAGAATCTGATGTAATTGAAGATGTAAGGAGCACTTTAAAGAAAATGGGATACCCCGCCACAGTAGAAGAAAATAATATTTTGTTGCAATCTAAGTCTTATTTAAGTTGTGCCATCGGTAGAGTTAAAAAAGCTGAAGAGTAATTATGCGTGTCTTATTTTATAGTTGTCGATCTTTCGAACTGCCATACGTTGCTTCTTGTAAATATGGCCCATTCGAGTGTTATCATACAGCAAAAAAACTTACTCTAAAAACAGCTTCATTAGCGAAAGGGTACGATATTGTCTCAATCTTCTCTAAAGATGATGCTAATTCCAAGGTGTTAGAAAAACTTTCGAATCTAGGAGTTAGAATGATTTCATTACGATCCACTGGATATAATAATGTAGATCTAAAATCAGCTAGAGACCTCGGATTAAAAGTAAGTCATGTTCCAAATTATTCTCCAGAATCTATTGCAGAATATGCGATATTATTAGCTCTAGTAGGATTACGACGCTATAATCAGACTAGGAAACAAATCGATCGTTATGATTTTAATTTAGACAATTTGGTCGGAAATTTACTTAGTAAAAATAAGATTGGTGTTTTGGGAGTTGGCCAAATTGGTAAAGCTTTGATTCGACTTTTAAGAGGTTTCCAAAATGAAATATTAGCTTTTGATAAACAAGAGGACTTGGCTTTCGCCAATGAATACTCATTCATGTACGCTTCTCTAAATCATGTACTATCAAGTTCGAAAGTTATATTTATAAACCTTCCTCTTAATGAATCGACTAAATATATAATGAATAATGAGAGTCTGTCTATGTTACCAGAAGGGGCTTTCATTATAAACACTGGACGTGGTGGATTAATTCATTCCAAAGATCTTTTAGAAGTTTTAGAATCAGGTCGAATAGCATATGCTGGACTTGACGTGTACGAGAGAGAATCACCTTATTATTTTCAGAGTAATGATAATATCGATGATGAAGTTTTAAAAACGTTAATTCATCATCCTAAAGTTTCGATAACAGGACATCAAGCTTACCTAACTCATGAGGCATTGAAACGCATTTTTCAAATTGGTTTCGAAAATATGCGTGCCTTCTCACTAAATAGAACCAATTCGTGTTTTCTCGTTTGATGAATATCATAAGCGGGTCTGATTAAGATCATTTTCTCATGAACTACTTAAGACCATCTTTATAAAAAAAAGATGGCAAATATGGAAACATTAGATATCGCCGCTTTGTGGGCCATGTACTTTATAGGTATTGGAGCTGTAACCATTTTAATACCCTCTTCAAAGTATGTTTTTTTTGGAATGATTCAGAGAAATCCAAAAGTGTCTGGTATATGTTCTATTTTATTCGGTATCGTTCATTTGCTTGCCATTTCTGATTACGCTACACAACTTGAAGTTATATTAAGCGGTTTAGGGTGGTCTGCCATTTTATTAGGTGCTTTGTTGTTTTCAAAACAATTTGTAGCATGGCTTGTACGCTTATCTGAAAAAGGAATCTTTGTTTTCATCACTTTAATATTCTTGGCAATTGGCGTTTACCTTTTGAATGCCTCTGGATATTATCGAATTTAAACTTTGCAAAATGAGACAAATTATACTGTTACTGCTCTTACTGAATAGTATTGATCTGGCTGGTCAACCGACGGTTACGGAGTTTCCAGATATTGATAGGTCCTTAATTAGATTATGGACTGGTTCTTTCGATCCGCTTTACGAGGATTGTATCGAAGAGATAAAGTACTTAAAAGAAACATGGGAGTATACTAAATGTGTTCTGCCAGAGCGACCAAGTGAACATTTCTTGTTTGATGAATTTCTTGTAGATGTAGATTATTATATAGAGACAATTCAGAGTGCATGTGCCCAATCAAAAAAATTGAATGTTCGAAAATACAGCTATCACCTTTTGCATGAATTTCGAAACATGCGAGAATGCACTGGAAGGCGCATTTACATACTTGATGAATATATCGAGTTATATGATGTTTATGAGGAGTTACATGAAACTATTTATGATCCTATGTTTGGATTGTTAGAATGGTTTGAATTTAAAGGATTAGTTGAAGGATTCAGAGAGAAGCTTGACAGAATAAATGCGTTTGAAGAAGACGAAAACCTGGAAATGAAATTGTATCGAAATTCAGACGAGTATAAATTTTATTTGGGTAATCTAGAATCCTGTTTTTTGAATTTTGAACAGTCCTTAGAAAGTGGTTATCAATCGGATTTCGAATTGCCGTGCGACGAATTAGGACAGTCGATGAGAGCCATCATTCTTGGATATTCAGATATGTGTATGTTACATGATTTGTAATGACTGTATCATATCAAGGTTATTTGTCTTCACCTTTCTTCAAGGATAATTAAGTAGGTTCTTAAAGAGAAAGAGGATTTTTTAGAATACACTTGATGCTGATTTTATCTTTTTTGCAATGGAAGTTTTAATGGTTTAGAGTACAAATAATCATGCTGGTCGATGCATTTACTTTTTAAAAAATAGAAGATACATATATCGAAGTAGTAAAATGGAGAATACAATAATTAATGGGATGAGGATGTTTTTTATGACTTGAGGAAAATACGCTCCAAGAATTAATCCCGGTATCGCGCCATAGGTTTTTAAAAATCCATAATCCCACCTTGTGAAATTCTTTTCCATTTTGTTAAACATGTAATTAATCATGACATTTACTATTTTAATATTTCCAGTTCAAAATTAATTCTTCTAAGCATATCGCATTCCGTGGTGTATTGCTTCTTTAAAATCTTGTCAAATTCGACTAAGCTGGGTTTTAAAATGTATTGATCTTCCTTTTTTTCTCTCTCAATAACCTGGTAGTCGTATGTGATTTTTTCGATGGTTTTTATTTTGTCTGGAACATCGATGTACTCCCATAGCAAGTCTCCATCTGGTTGTGGTGTTATCATGAAAGTGATCCAACCGTCTTTCTGATCGCCCATATTTAAAAACAATCGATCCTTGTAAACTTTAGCCACTTGATTTTTATCAAAGCTAAATAAAGTATCTATCGAATAAATTTGTGCGGCAATGGTGTCCTCAGATAGGTAAGTAAAAGGAAAGCATTCTTTACGACTTCCAAGATGAATTCCTCCAGCCATTATCGAACAGTTTTCGGATTCTCGAATTCGATCTAGGGTTGTAACAAAACGATAGTATGATTCCTTGAAAACCATTTTCGGACCACTGTGAATTAAGCTACTGTCGCTTTCGCACAT
>JAHDBE010000177.1 GCA_020630555.1 Saprospiraceae bacterium | reverse complement strand
ATTGCCCCGAATGAAAATACGATTGACTTAGTCACTAATATTCCTTCAGCAAACATTACAAACATCGAAATATATCAAGATGGCTTGTTGGTTTGTTCAGGAGTTGATTGTACTTCGTATACATATACGGCGGAGACGGATAATGTGTTTACGGCCACTGTCTTCTTTGACGATGGCTGCTCAATTAGCTCTGAAATAGCCGTTGGAGTGCAGATTATCGATGTTACTGACGTGTACATACCTACAGTATTCTCACCAAATAATGATGGCTTTAACGATACATTCGAAGTCTTTACTGATAGCAATGTGGCGTTGGTGACTAAATTCTACATATTCGATCGCTGGGGTAATAAAATGTTCGGTGCTGAAAATTTTGTGCCTGGAGATCCAATAGGAGTATGGGATGGTAACTTTAAAGGACAAACTCCTGTGCCTGGAGTGTATGTATATTTCCTTGAGTATTTAGAAGGGGATATAGAAAACCCGATAATTACACAACGTTCTGGTGACGTTACTCTGTTAAAATAAAATTATAGAACGACTCTCAAAGGGGGAATATCTTCATTGATTTCCCCCTTTTTTAATGCTTTAAAATGATTCGTGTAAAAGTCTGTTGTATTAGCTCCATTGAAGAAGCAAAAATGGCTGTTAATGCAGGTGCTTCAGCTTTAGGGCTTGTTGGGCCTATGCCCAGTGGACCAGGGATAATATCGAATAATCAGATAAAGGAAATTGCTAAAACCATTCCACCTGGTGTTTCCAGTTTTTTACTGACAAGTAACACTTCAGTTGAAGCTATTGCGGCTCACCATGGTCAAGTAAATACTCAAGTAGTTCAAATCGTTGATGAACTTTCTGAAGGGTCTTATGACGATTTAAGAGCCTTATTGCCGGGCATTAAAATAGTTCAGGTTTTACATGTCATAGATGTAACCGCTTTAGATCAAGCCCTTAAATTATCTCAAAGTGTAGATGCACTATTGTTGGATAGCGGAAATCCCAATTTGAAAACAAAGATTTTAGGAGGAACAGGCAAAACACATAATTGGGACATTAGTCGTAAAATTTGTGAACAGGTCTCTAAACCGGTTTACTTGGCGGGAGGATTAAATAAAGATAACGTGGAAAGAGCTATTGATTATGTAAATCCATTTGGACTCGATTTGTGTAGTGGCCTTAGGACAAATAAACAATTAGACCTAAAGAAACTGAATCTCTTTTTCGAGAAAATCCATAAGTACGGTTAACCAGTGATTTGGTGTACGTATTCTAAAGCCAGGTCGAGCTGCTCTTGTCTGTTTAAATGAGAATTGTCCATGAGGATGGCATCTTTTACTCTTTTTAGTGGACTGACCTCACGTGTGGAATCTATATGATCACGTTTGGCAATGTTGTCTAAAACCTCTTCTAAACTTACTTGAATCCCTTTTTCTGTTAACTCCTGATATCTCCTCAAGCCTCGAATTTTGTGCGACGCAGTCACGAATAACTTTAATTCAGCATCCGGAAAAACCACAGAACCTATATCCCGACCGTCCATGACAATTCCCTTAGATTTTCCAGCCTCTCTCTGAAGATTAACCATTTTTTTACGAACCTCCGCTATAGCAGCGACGTCCGAGACATGATCGGAAACATAAAGACTTCGTATTTCCTCTTCAACATCCTCACCATTTAAAAAACAAGTGTTTTTACCCTCCATATTCTTAAACTCAATTTGAATCGAATTCAAAGCTTCTGAGACCTGATTTTTGTCTTTTAAGCGTATTTCTTGTCTTAAAAAATAGAGTGTTACAGCTCGATACATGGCGCCTGTATCGATATATACATAGTTTAAGGCTTTCGCCAATGCTTTTGCGAGCGTGGACTTTCCACAAGAACTATGGCCGTCAATCGCAATTATAATTGGATTCTTCGAAAAGGAAGGACTTTTCATATGTGGCAAAAATAAAAAAGCCTCGCGGTGTCTCGCAAGGCTTTCTTTTGCTTTTCATCAATATTCATCTTCATTGAAGAGAAAATCATCTTTTCTAGGAAAATCTGGCCAAATGTCTACCATAGAGTCATAAATTTCACCCTCATCTTCCATCTCTTGAAGATTTTCCAACACCTCAAGTGGGCTCCCTGATCTAATCGCATAATCTATTAACTCGTCACGCGTTGCTGGCCAAGGAGCGTCTTCTAAATGATGTGCTAATTCTAAAGTCCAATACATACAAACAATACGTTTAATACGTTAAAATTCGCGGGATTTAGTCGCAAAAGTATTAAAAAAATGAATCCAACCAAATATCATTGAAATAAATAATATTTACTTCAAACATTATACTCGATTCCTTCAATTATACGTCAAGGGGTACCAAAAAATTCCCCGAAAGGGGCTAAAAAAATTAAAGAATCAACATCGCGTCGCCATAACTGTAAAAACGATACTTCTGTTTTACAGCTTGCTCATATGCTTCCATGATTAAGTCTCTTCCACCAAACGCAGCAACCATGATGATTAAAGATGATTTTGGTAAGTGAAAGTTCGTAATCATAGAATTTGCAATACTGAAATCATACGGAGGATAAATAAATTTATTCGTCCATCCTTCAGCCGCTTTTAATGTTCCAGTCGCTGACACTGCAGATTCAATCGAGCGCATTGAAGTCGTTCCAACAGCACATACTTTCTTGTCGTGCTTTAAAGAATGATTCACATGATTTATGCTTTCTTCGGACACCTTGAAATATTCAGCATCCATTTTGTGTTTCGATAAGTCTTCCACATCGATACTCCGAAAAGTACCAAGTCCTACATGAAGCGTGATTTCAGAGAAATTTATTCCTTTTATCTCTAAACGTTTCATAAGTTCTCTCGAAAAATGAAGACCTGCAGTCGGCGCCGCTACCGCACCAATCTCTTTGGCATAAATAGTTTGATATCTTTCTGCATCTAAGCCTTCTGGAATGCGCTTTGTCCCTCTCTTTTGCTGTATGTATTTTGGAATAGGAGTGTGACCTAGTTCTTTTAAAACATCATAAAATTCTTCATTGGTACCATCGTAAAAGAATCGGATTGTTCTGCCTCTAGAAGTCGTGTTATCCACTACTTCTGCTACCAATATTTCGTTACCGTTTTTATCCGAGAAGTATAATTTATTACCTACTCTAATTTTACGCGCAGGATCTACCAATACATCCCATAAACGCGCTTCATTATTCAATTCTCGAAGAAGAAAAACTTCAATTTTCGCTCCAGTTTTTTCCTTTTTTCCATACATCCTAGCAGGAAAAACCTTTGTGTTATTGAAGATAAAAGTATCTCCGTCGTCAAAGTAATCAATAATATCTTTAAAGGTCTTATGCTCTATTTCTCCAGTATCTCGATGAACAACCATTAATCGCGACTCGTCACGTTGTTTCGCTGGTACGTCAGCAATTAATTTGTCATTCATTTTAAAGTCAAAACTGGATAGCTTGGTCCTCATATATCTCGATTTAAATAAGCTGCAAAAATAAACATTTTCAGCACGTGGTAAAGCATTTTAAACACCATATGACCGGTGATTGTTCCATATGGAATAGGGCCACGAGCCGGATGGTGAGTTTGGCAGAAAAATTTTAGTTGTTTATCGATTCAATACTTACTCTTGATTGATCTTAAGTATTTTCGTAGCGAATGTTATTTAAAGTCATATACGAGAGCATTGTTATAGCCTTCCAGTCTCTTTGGGCGCATAAAATGAGGAGCTTTTTATCCTTACTGGGTATCTCCATTGGTATTTTTTGCATTATCTCTGTTTTGGCAGCGGTTAATAGTCTCGAAAGAAGTATTAAGGATGGTTTCGAAGAATTGGGTTCCGATGTCGTTATTGTCGATGTTTTTCCATGGGGCGAAGATCCTGGTCAAAATTATTGGAAGTATGCTAAACGTCCACCTCCAAGTTTTAATGACCATGAAAAGATATCTGCGAAACTTAAAATGCCTCATAAATCGGCTTACGCAGTGTATGTCGATGGACGGACAATAAAATATCAAAACAGTAGCGTAGAAGGGGCCTTCATTCTAGGGTCAACCTATGATTTTCCGGAAGTGCAAAATGTGAATATTGAGAAGGGCAGATATTTTACTAATAACGAATATAACACGGCCTCCAATAAAGTTATATTGGGTGCTAAAATTGCAAAAGAGCTGTTTTTATTAGCCGATCCAGTAGGCAAGTCTGTCAAGCTATTTGGACAAAAGTTTCAAGTCATAGGAGTTATGAAAGAAGAAGGAGACAATCCGTTTAATTTCATTTCTTACGATGAATGCACATGGATAAGTTATCCTACAGCAAGGAAGTTTCTAGAAACCGAAGGGAAGCATCGCTTTTCTGTTGGAAAGATTTTATATGTAAAACCTACCAACAACACAGGGGATGAATTAAAAGATGCTCTCAGGGGCACTCTCAGGGGGATCCGTAAACTTAAACCTTCCGAAAAAGACAATTTTTCTTTGAATCAAGTATCGGCACTAAACTCAGTAATTGACAGCGTTTTTGGAGTTGTTTATATCGCTGGTGGTCTCATCGGGGTGTTTGCCCTGATCGTAGGTATGGTAAGTGTAGCCAATATCATGTTTGTTTCGGTGAAAGAACGTACGAATATTATAGGAATAAAGAAGGCATTAGGCGCCAAAAATTATGTTATCCTACTAGAATTCCTTGTCGAATCCATTGTGCTATGTGTGGTAGGAGGGATAATTGGTTTAGGACTTGTTCAATTAGTCTTAAAAATCGTTTCTTCCGTTCTGCCTATTGAATTTTATGCCTCTACCAAATATATGATCATAGGCGTTCTATGCAGTATTATTGTAGGAATGATCGCAGGTTTGATTCCGGCTTTACAGGCATCAAGAATGGATCCTGTGGAGGCTATTCGAAGCTAATCCACAGTCAGACTAGGTTTTGCTCTCTAAAAGCTTTTGGTCTATTTTATTAAGTATTTCCTTAACTGTTTCAATAGTGAAATCCCCATCACACTTTAAGGTGTCTAAATGACGAGAATGATAATTATCATTGACGAATAACCTGAGTCTACTTAATGCAACATATAAATTACTATTTGGTAGGTTTATAAGTTTAACGTTTCCAAACGTATTAAATAAAGATGAGGGTTGAGGACCGTAAACTTTAAATCCATCATTTTGTAAGTGGTAAGTTGCTAACATGGTTCCAGAAATTATCGTAGAATCCACCAAAATAATCTTATTCTGAAATGAGAATTTATATTCTCGATCTGGTTCTATTTTATGATTCAAACGGTATAATGTACTATCCGTGGTTTTGTAACCCAAAAATTTATCTTTTATAAAATTTCTAATACTTCCTAAAATTCCACGACTTTTTAGTAGTTCAAATTTCTTATAATAAGTGACTTCGTTGGATTCCATTTTTTCTAGAAAATGAGCCACATATTTACTGCGCCCACCCTTGTTGCCTCGAAAATCAATCACGACAGTCCTAAACTCCTTAAGAGTATTTAATTCCTTATACTCTTCTAAACACTTCTTTATAGACTGAATTGAATTAAAGGATGGTATTTTCAGGAATATAATATTCTGATCTAAACTGTCACAAACATACTTGTGTCTGGGTAATTTTATTTTTTCCCCTTTTTCAAACCCAAATACTCGTGTATGTCCATCGTCTACTTGAACTAATACACTTCCAAGCTTCTCTTCAAAACTTTTTACCGTTTCATCACTATTTGAATCAAGAATAGAATTTAATTCTGAAAGGATATTCTCCTCATTATTCTCCCAATTGAGATTGAAATGATTTTCAGTAAGGTTTTTTTTGAGATATAATACGTCGTCCTTGATTTCATTTTTGAGTAACGGGCGAGGGTAACTTGTATATTTAATACCTACGCAGGAAGTCAGCCAACTGGCGACAAATATAAAAGTGCAAAATCGAAAGCTTTTCATAGTGATTATTTCACTAGAAACGATTATGAAAGAAAGTTTAGAAAAGCCCTTTGGTTAAAAGTTAGTTAATGTTTTAGGAGCCTGAGGCCACAAAAATTTTGAGATTAAAATCAAAAAAGCCCCGAATTAATCAGGGCTTTCGTGACCGGTCTGGGGCTCGAACCCAGGACCCACGCCTTAAAAGG
>JAHDBE010000176.1 GCA_020630555.1 Saprospiraceae bacterium | reverse complement strand
AATAGAGGAATGGATAAAGAATTGTTAGAAAACTTAGTTGAAAGAGGTCATTGCATTAAATGCGGGCAAAGAAATCATGGAAATTTATAATTCTGAAGATTTTGGAGTCGAAATGAAAGGAGACGACTCTCCTTTGACCAAGGCAGATAAAAACGCGAATGAAGTCATTGTTTCAGGATTGGAGAATTTACAAACTAGTTTTCCGATCATTTCCGAGGAAAACAAGGAGATTGCGTACCATGACCGAAAAGGATTTGAGAATTATTGGTTAGTCGATCCTTTAGACGGAACAAAGGAGTTTATAAAAAGAAACGGAGAGTTCACCGTAAATATCGCTCTTGTTCAAAACGGAACACCCATTTTAGGTGTGGTCTACGCCCCAGACCTTGATGAATTATACTGGGGAATAAAGAATCTTGGTGCCTACATAGTGGACAAAGATGGAATCGTCAAGAAACTAAAAGCACAAAGCTTTAAAAAAACTGATCCTGAATTAAGAATTGTTTGTTCGAGATCGCACTTAAATGAGCGTACCGCTAATTTCATGTCTGCTTTTGATAGACCTGAGAAAGTAGCTACTGGGAGTTCTTTAAAGTTTTTAATTATGGCGAAAGGACAGGCCCATATCTATCCAAGATTGGCACCGACCATGGAATGGGATACTGGGGCAGCTCAAATCATTCTTGAGGAATCCGGAGGAAGCGTCATTAATGTAGAAAACGATTCACCTCTTAACTACAATAAGGAATCTTTGGTCAATCCACACTTTATCGCATACGCAAATCTTCATGAATAGGATTGTATGACTAAGATCACTGGAGTTGTCATAAGCTATAATGAACAAGACAATATTGTCCGTTGCTTAGAATCTCTAAAGCCTGTGGTTGATGAAATTGTAGTCATTGATTCGTTCTCACAAGATGATACGGTAACATTGGCGAAAGCCCAAGGAGCTCGAGTCATTCAACATAAATTTGAAGGCCATGTTCAACAAAAAAATTACGCCTTAAGTCAATGTCAAACGGATTATGTTTTATCTCTTGATGCGGATGAATGTCTGAGTGACCGTTTAATTTCTAAGCTCCATAAAATGAAATCTCACTTAGATGCTGATGGTTATTTTTTTCATCGGAAAAACAAAGTCGCTGGACATTGGATTCGTTATTCTGGTTGGTATCCCGATAAAAAATTGAGACTTTTTAATAGACTCAAAGGAAAATGGACAGGACAAAATCCTCATGATAAAGTTGAAATGATTAAAGGCACAAAAATTACCACTGTGCCCTGTGACATTCTTCACTATACCTTTGAAACGAAGGAACAACACCGAAAACAGATCGATTATTTTTCGACTATTGCTGCGCAATCTATGGCAGAATCTGGAAAAAAATTTAGCTTTCTTAAACCGTATTTAAGTTCATTTGGTATTTGGATTAAAATGATGATTTTTCGAACTGGCTTCTTAGACGGCTCTATCGGCTGGTATCTTGCCAAAGAATCCGCCCGAGCACGATACTTAAAATATAAAAAGTTAGAAAGACTTAATAAATCAAAAAACTAAATATGCCACTGTTGGAATTTGAAAGTTTGACTAACTTAATACACGCAATTTATTTAAACTTAATATCCAAAAACTGTGAAGGTCCAACGTGTACTTCATGTAAGTTCAGCACGTAGCTGGAGAGGAGGCGAACAACAAATTTCTTATCTCGTTAAATACCTAGCAGATAAGGGTGTGGAGAATTGGGTATTTTGTCCTGAAGATAGTCCCTTAGAAAAATGGAGCCAACTAAACAACATAACCACGGTTAGCTACAATAAAGGCAGCAGCATAAGCTTTAAGGTTTCTAGGCTACTAAAAAGAACGGCGCAAGAAGAAAATATAGATCTCATTCATGTGCATGATTCACATGCGCACAATTACGCTTGGTTTGCCAATTCTATATTTGGAAACGAGACACCTCTAATCGTTTCGCGCCGTGTAGATTTTAAAATTCCATACAGCTCAATTAGAAAATACAATCATAAGGATATCCGAAAGATCATTTGCGTTTCGGACTATGTTAGAGAAGTCGTAGGCATGCGTGTTCGAGATAAGTCTAAACTAATGACCATTTATAGCGGTGTTCAAAAAGTAGAGAAACATCCTAATTATAGTCTAAGAAAATCTTATGGAATTCCAGACTCACATAAACTAATAGGAAATGTAGCAGCATTGGCAGAGCATAAAGATTATTTCACTTTCGTGAATACCGCAGAAGCTCTCATTAAGAGTCAGCCCGACACCTATAGTTTCTTAATGATTGGTGGAGATGGAGATAGTAGTAAGGAGATAAAAACATATATTAAAAAGAAAGGCTTACAACATCACATCATACATACAGGATTTATTCCTGAAGTGAAATCCAAACTCTCTGATTTAGATTTACTTCTATTTACAAGTAAAGAGGAAGGACTAGGGACAAGCATTCTCGATGCTTTTAATGCTGGGGTGCCTGTCGTGGCTACAAATACCGGAGGAATTCCCGAAATCGTAAGAAATCAAGAAACGGGTTTACTTTCTGAAGTCAAAGACCATTTAAGTCTTTTCGCTAATGTCAGACATATATTTGAATCTCCAGCTTTAACAGCTCGACTTATCGAAAACGCTAAAAAACTAGCAGAAAAGCTAAGCGAAAAAAATATGGCTCATAACACACTCGAAACCTACAACAAGGTACTGAAATAAAAACGATTACATATTCGTTATTTATTTAATATCTTTGCCATATGAAACCGATTCATTCCTTCTCAATAGTATGCTACTGTTTTCTAATCATGTCCTGTGGTGGAAGTAAAGATCTTGCAGAAAATGAAGACCGTTTTAAATTTGATTTTATAGAGTCGAAAACCTTAGCACCTGTATTAGATTTGGCGAAAGCCGAAAACAAACTCGTTTTTGTAGACCTCTATGCGGATTGGTGCTTACCCTGTAAGTTGATGGAAGAGGATGTCTTTACCCATGAGGAAACGGCTGATTTTATGAATGCAAACTTCATAAATTACAAAGTGGACGGAGAAAAAGGAGAAGGTCCAGACCTTGTCATGATATATGAAGTTCAGGCATACCCTACTCTTTTATTCTTGGATCATCGAGGTCGAGTACTCACCCGAAAAATGGGAGCCGCTTATCATCGCGAACTTCTAGAATTAGCTGAAGAAGCCATTTCATTAAAAGATCTAACTACGAGGTAGACCAATGGTCTCGTAATTTTTTAGTTATTGATTTACCCACTAATTGTTCGAGGGATTCGTCACTTGCCTTTTTAATGCCCTTAACGGATTTAAATTTAGTCAGCAATTTTTCCGCCGTTTTAGCTCCTATTCCTTCAATCTCTGTTAACTCCGTACCCAATGCACCTTTTGATCTCAAATTTCTATGAAAATTAATCGCAAATCGATGCGCCTCATTTCTAGCTTGTTGAATCACTTTTAACGATTCTGACTTTTTATTGATGTATAAAGGAATGGAATCCCCAGGAAAAAATATTTCCTCTAAACGTTTTGCGATTCCTATGACAGTTACTTGATCCAATATTCCAAGCATTTCGAGACTTTTTACCGCCGAACTCAACTGCCCTTTTCCACCATCGATAATTATCAACTGAGGCAAGGATTCTTCTTCTTCGAGCAGCCGTCGATATCGACGATAAACAACTTCTTCCATCGACGCAAAATCATCCGGACCTTCTACCGTTTTTATCTTAAAATGTCGGTAATCTTTTTTACTAGGTTTTGCATTTTTAAATACGACACAACTAGCCACTGGATTAGTCCCTTGAATATTTGAATTATCAAAACACTCGATATGAAATGGAATTCGATCCATGTTTAGATCATCGCGCATTGTTTTCAAAATGCGCTCCGTATGTGTTTTCTTATTCGCTTTGGTGACATCCTGTTTCCTCTTCTGTAGAATATGATAGCGCATATTTTTTTCAGCGAGTTCTACCAATTTTTTCTTATCGCCTATTTTAGGAATCGTTATCAAAACGCTTTCATCCAGATAAGAGAGTTCATAAGGAACAACAATCTCAGTGGCTTTGGAATTAAACTTTTCTCTAAAAAATTGTATTGCAAAAACCAATAAATCTTCTTTGTCATCATTTAAATTCTTTCGCAACTCTATGGTATCTGTATTAATTAAGACCCCATTTACAATTTTTAAATAATTGACAAATGCAATTTTCTCTTCATTGTGAAAACTAAATACATCTAAGTCTTTAATACTCGTTGAAACCACCATAGACTTAGCGTGGTAATCTTCAAACACCGATAACTTTTCTTTGAAATTCTGAGCGACTTCAAATTGCATGATGCTTGCATAATGCTGCATCTCCTCATGGATATATTCTTTGACCTCTTTAAAATTACCTCGCAGGATATTTTTAATCTGAACAATTTTTTCGTTGTAGGACTCTTCAGATTCTTTACCCTCACATGGACCTTGACAGTTTTTAATGTGATATTCTAAACACACTTTAAATTTTAAATTACTAATGTTGTCTTCGGACAAATTAAAATTACAGGTCCTTAAAGCAAAGATATTTTTAATGAGATCGTAGATAACATTCGCTCTATATTTTGAGGTATAAGGACCAAAATAAACACTCCCGTCTTTAATGACTCTCCGCGTAAAAAAGACTCTCGGAAATCGTTCATTCTTAATACATATGTAAGAATAGGTCTTGCCATCCTTTAACATAACATTGTATCGAGGCTGAAATTTCTTTATTAATGTCGCTTCTAACAATAGAGCATCGTTTTCCGTTTCGACCACTGTATACTCAATTCGACGCGCTGTTTTAACCATGACACGGGTCTTGCGCAATTGGTTTTTCTTCTCACCAAAATAACTGGACAAACGATGTCTGAGTCTATTGGCCTTCCCTACATAGATGACCGTGTCCTGCTTATCAATAAACCGATAAACACCTGGTTCGAATGGAATACTCTTCGAAATCTTTTTGAAATCTTCAGTAGTCATTTTAGTCTACTGTATCTCTTATCCCTTTTAATAAATAATGAGCTGCTTTGGGATTTGTAGCTAAGGGGACATTATGTACATCGCACTGTCGCATCAGCATTTGCACATCAGGTTCATGAGGATGTTTATCTAAGGGATCCCTAAAAAAGAATACAGCATCAATTTCACCTGTAGCTACCATTGTCGCTATTTGAGCATCTCCTCCTAATGGCCCACTTAACAATTTTACAACCTCAAAACCTTCGTTTGCAATATGTTTGCCCGTCGTCCCTGTAGCATAGAGTTTTGTCCCTTTTAAAAAACTTTGATTCGCAAGAATGAAAGAAACCATATCGGCTTTTTTCCCATCATGAGCAATGAGTGCAATCTTAATCATACAGTAATTTAATTTTGGCTTTCGCCAAAGCTAAGAAAGAACTATTAAAAGAATATCATCCAAAGTAAATCGAGAGAACAATGCCAAAGTTTAATATTAAGAATCTAGACTTAATATTTTAATTTCTACCCTTTGATTTTTACGCCGACCATTTTTTGTAGCATTGGATGCAATCGGCTTTCTTTTACCATATCCTTTGTATTGTACTCGATCGGCGGACAAACCTTTTCGTATTAAATATGTAGCTACTTCTTTGGCACGGGCCGTAGATAAACGATCACAATAATCATGTTTTGGAAGACCATTTGTATGACCACCTATTTCAATCACGATATCAGGATTACTCACTAAAAAGCTATAAACTTCATCAAGAACCTCAAAGGATTCAGCCTGGACACTCGTAGTATCCGCTTCAAAAAATAGTCTATCAATTTTTATCGTCTGGCCCTTAACTATTTTCTTTCGATCCAATTCTTTTAATATCTTCTTTTTGGGAGTCTCTTTCGGTTCAGGATTAGAGGAAACAATTGGATCTGACGTGATCTCTTCTTTCTTTTCCTTCTTTTTCCGCTTATGAGGTGGAGCTTTCTTTTTGGGTTCTGGTTTTTCAACTACCGCTAAGGCTTCCTCACCTGGACATGGAATCTGTACAATATCCGACATATTATCGATGAGCAAATTTCCATTATAAGGAAATAAGATGGGCGTTTTATAATACGCTTCAAACGTTATATAGCGTATGTTTTGATTTGGTGTAAACTCTAATTCAAAACGCTCCCATTCTGTATTAGCTATTGGCTTAGTTTCTGCCAATACAACGGCCTGACCACACATACCTGTACCACCGTAGATTCTTAAAACGATAGGTTCTAT
>JAHDBE010000175.1 GCA_020630555.1 Saprospiraceae bacterium | reverse complement strand
AGCATAAACTTTAGGTTCCTTAGGATAATTCGAGCGCAATGATTCTGAAGCTTTGTTTAATTGAGCTTTGGTCAGGGAATCGGAAAGTGGCGATAAATTTTGTACCATCGGAATGATCCGTTTGATTTTATCATCAAGAGACACCGATGAGTTATCAATAAATGTACTCATTACCGAATCATCGGCTTTACCGTTTGAGTTTAGGGATTCTAAAGCAAACTTCGCTTTTTCATTATCTGGCTCTAGCGTTAAGATCTTTTCATAGCACAATCTCTCATTTTCTTTGTCTTTTGTATTTCTATACAGAGATGACAAATGAAATATGAATTCTGTGTTTGCTGGATACGCATTTGAGAGAGCGATCAACTCAGATTCAGCCCCTTTAAAATCGTTTTGTGCTTTATAAATTTCAAATTTTCTTTTCGTTAGACTTTCGTCAATTCCAACAATGGATTCTAATTTATTTAATGTAGACAAAGCGGATTTAGGATCGGCATTTTGAAGTTGGAGGTAGGCAAGATGTTCGTAAAGAAGCGGATCGACATTTTGAGTGTTTATTAAATCAGTGATTTCTGAAATAGCATTACCAAAATCTTTGCTGGCCTCGTATTGATCTACCAGAAAAGTTCGGTACAAAGATTCATTAGGTTTAGAATCTATAGCTTTTTTGATGTAATAAATAGAGTTTTCGAAATCCTCACTTAAACTATATGCTCTTGCGAGTTCAAAAGCGGCGGCATCATTTTTTGGATTTTGCAGAAGAACATCTTTCATGAGTTCGACACCCTTTTCGTAATCCCCAGTCATTATTTTGGCTTTAGCCTCAATGAAGGATTTTTGATATTGAATTTCTGCTTCATCATAACGAGGGCCCAACTGAGCCAGTAAACCATTCGCGAAAGCGAAAAGAAGACTAAAGCATAAAAATTTAAGGACCACTTTTTTCATAGCATTAAAACGCATCTATCGACAATCAAATTTTTAGTCGACAATGGTGATTTTCATCATATTCGTACGGAAGCGTTTATGTAACGGCATACTTCCTGTATTCACGACGTAATCCCCATTTTTTAGATGACCCATGTTTTTTAATATTTCTACTAAATCGTAGATGGTTTCATCTGTGGAAGTGAACTTGTCATAATGATAACCTCTAACACCCCATATCAGGTTCATTGTACCTAACATATTTTTTCTATCGGAAAAAATGAAGATGGGAATATTAGCTCTGAAACTAGAGATTTTGAAGGCCGTATATCCCGAAACTGTTAAGCCTATAATTGCTTTGGCTCCTATATCTTCGGCCGTTTTAGCGGCTTTGAAACATAATGTATCTGATAAAAAGGTTTTAGAAGTTGGATCACTTTTAGGTCTTTTACCTTGGATTTCGTAGTGTTTCTCTGCCTCCTCAATGATCTTGCTCATGGCTTCGACCACTTTAACTGGATGATCTCCAACAGATGTCTCACCACTTAGCATCACAGCGTCCGCTCCGTCAATTACGGCATTAGCTACGTCGGTAATCTCCGCTCGTGTTGGAGAAGGATTTTTAATCATGCTTTCCATCATCTGGGTGGCCACAATTACTGGTCGCCCTTTTTGAATGCATCGACGGATAATCATTTTTTGTATGGCAGGGAGTTTTTCCATAGGTACTTCCACTCCTAAATCACCCCGCGCTACCATGACTGCATCAGTCGCCTTAATGATGTCTTTTATGTTGTCGACGGCTTCGGGTTTTTCGATTTTAGCGATGACTTGGGCATAATGGTCTCGATCAGAAATGATGTTTTTTAAATCGCGAATGTCTTTGGCCTTACGGACAAAAGAAAGCGCAATCCAATTTACAGGTTGAGTTAAGATGAAATCTAGGTCTCTCTTGTCTTTTTCGGTGAGTGAGGGTTGTGAAATTTTTGTATCCGGTAGATTTACGCCCTTGTTAGAGGATAAAACTTCACCAAAAACAACACGAAGTTTAACTGTGTCTTCGTTGTTCGTATCTATAACTTCTAAAATGATTTTTCCATCATCGACGAGGACACGTTCTCCTTTATTCACATCTTGTGCAAACTGAGTGTAAGACATGTAGATTTTTTCATGTGTACCCTCACAAGGTTCATTGACGAAAGTCAAAACATCTCCAGGTTTAATGGCCAAGCCGCCATCTTTCATCTTTCCGACTCGAAGCTTAGGGCCTTGAAGATCACAGAGAATACCTACATGTAAATCATGATCTTTATTCAATTTGACAATGTTTTGAATACTTTCTAAGTGATCTTCATGAGATCCATGAGAAAAATTTAATCGGAAAACATCGACTCCTTCACGAACTAATTTTAGAAGGTTTTCCGGGCTTCTACTTGCTGGTCCAAGAGTGGCTACAATCTTGGTTTTTTGATTTGCTCGAGCGACATAAAATTTATTCATTCAACACGTGATTTGGTGAGTATGCAAGCCGATAAAGATAAGGAAAATGAGCGTGGTCTTGATGACTTGGGAACTAACTCTTTGTTAATTATATTATATCAGTGTTTTTAAGCTGTTTGGCCCCAATAAATATCTAAATGAAAACTTTGGTTATAAATGGTCGAATGACTTACTTTGCATCACAAAATTAAACGTTAACTATTATGTCGGATATAGCAGACAAAGTGAAACAAATCATTGTAGACAAGCTAGGAGTAGATGAATCAGAGGTGACTAACGAAGCGAGCTTTACAAACGACCTAGGAGCAGACTCTTTAGATACAGTCGAGCTCATTATGGAATTCGAAAAAGAATTTGATCTTTCAATTCCTGACGAACAAGCGGAAAACATCCAAACCGTTGGTCAGGCCGTTGAATATCTTGAAGGAGCTAAATCTTAATCCGAAAGGAGACGATATTGCGTCTATTTTTCTTTCAGTCCACAAGTAAGCATAAGCCTGCTTGTGGATTTTTTTTAGAAGATAGGCCTAAATAATTCTGATTTTACCATCAATTAAACACTATGAAAAGACGCGTTGTTGTTACAGGAATTGGCGCATTAACTCCAATTGGGAATACATATGCCGATTATAAAAAAGCACTTTTTGAAGGCGTAAGTGGTGCTGCCGAGATCACTCGATTTGACGCGAGTCTCTTTAAAACTCGATTTGCTTGTGAGGTAAAGGGTTTTGATCCTATGGAAAAGCTAGATCGTCGTGAAGCTAGACGTATTGACCCTTTCTCACAATATGCACTTGTGACCTCTATTGAGGCATTTGAGGATAGTGGTCTAGATGTAGATAAAATCGATGGATCAAGAGCAGGAGTCATTTGGGGTAGTGGTATTGGAGGATTTGAGACAATCGAGTCCGAAGTAGCTCAGGCGACTTTACACGATGGAGCACCTCGATATTCACCTTTTCTTATACCAAAACTCATTGCTGATATAGCGGCGGGACATATTTCTATTCGATATGGATTTCAAGGGCCAAATTACGCGACTGTGAGTGCGTGTGCTTCCTCGACAAATGCGATTATTGCTGCTGTAGATTGTATACGACTAAATCGTGCGGATATTATGATTACTGGTGGATCAGAAGCTGCGGTTACCAAGGCAGGTGTCGGAGGATTTAGTTCTATGAAAGCGTTATCTCAGAGAAACGACGACCCATCTGTGGCGTCTCGACCTTTTGATGCCGAACGCGATGGCTTTGTACTTGGCGAAGGATCTGGAACTTTGATTTTAGAGGAACTTGAACATGCCAAGGCAAGAGGTGCTAAAATTTATGGCGAAATTATGGGTTGTGGTATGACCGCAGATGCACATCATATAACAGCGCCGCATCCGGAGGGTATGGGCGCCTCTCGCGTCATGGATTTTGCTCTACACGATGCGGGAATGAATAAAACAGAAATTGACTATATCAACGTCCATGGCACATCAACACCTTTAGGTGATATAGCAGAATCAAAAGCGATCCTTAAAGTGTTTGGAGATCATGCGTATAATTTAAATATCAGTTCAAGTAAATCAATGACTGGTCATTTACTTGGAGCGGCTGGCGCCATTGAGGCGATAGCTGGTATAGCTGCAATTGAAAATAATGCTATACCCCCGACTATTAATCATTTTAACGATGATCCGGAGATTGATTCGAAATTAAATTTTACCTTTAACGCGACGCAAGAAAGAAAAGTAGACGCTATAATAAGTAATACGTTTGGTTTTGGTGGTCACAATGCATCAGTGATCATCAAGCGGTACGAAAGCTAATTATGCGTTGAGACAATTTATTCGATTTTATAATTATTATTTTTCTTCGGATCGAAATCTCGCCCGAAGATTCAATTCTATATTAGGATTTACGCCATCTAGAATGCGCTTATTTAAAATGGCATTCTATCATAAGTCCATGAATTCAGGACACAGTGGAAATTCTAATAATGAACGTCTAGAATACTTAGGTGACGCGGTACTGTCCACTATTGTTGCCGAATATCTTTTCCAAAAATATCCCAACAAGAATGAGGGGTTTCTAACAAAAATGAGATCCAAAATCGTTAAACGAAAGACGCTAAATATGATTGCCGATAAAATGGGACTGGATGTCATTTTGGCTAATTATACGGCAGGTCGTATGAGCCATTCCATGATGGGTAATGCGCTCGAAGCTTTGATTGGGGCGATATATATTGAATTTGGATACCCTAAAACGAAGCGATACGTGATAAATAAAATTCTGAGAAGATTTTTAGATATACATGAACTTGAAGAATTTGATGACAACTACAAAAGTCGCCTTCTAGAGTGGTGTCAAAAGCATAATAAAGCCATCAATTACGAATTAGTTAGTCGTCACAAAATTGATAAACGAGATAGATTTAGAGTGGCTGTTTGTATAGAGGGTAAGAGTTTTGGAGAATCGGAAGACTTTAATAAGAAATCGGCGGAGCAAGCCGCTTCAAAAATTGCCTTAGGTAAGATCATTTCTACCGATTCTGAGGTTTAAATCGTATGGATTCATTAACTCAGATTGTATTAGGAGCTTCTGTCGGTGAAGTTGTCCTCGGGAAAAAGATTGGAAATAGAGCGATGATATGGGGTGCAATAGCCGGCACCATTCCGGATTTAGATATCATAGGTAATTTGTTTATGACCGAGATTGAGGCCTTAGCGTTTCACAGGGGAATTTCACATTCGATATTTTTTGGCGTGACATTCTCATTTTTAATTGCCTTTTTAGTTAATCGTTGGTATGGTAGATATGAAAATGATGCAAAAAGGGTTCATTTAAATGTAGGCTACAAGTCGTGGTATATTTTCTTTTTCTGGTGCATTTTTACGCATCCGATTTTAGATAGTTTTACGTCATACGGAACTCAATTATTTGCGCCATTCTCAAACTATCGCGTGGCTTTTGATAATATATCTGTAGCTGATCCTCTATACACTCTTCCATTTTTGATCTGTTTAGTGGTGGCGGCCTTTTACAATAGATCAAATCCCAAACGACGATTTTGGAATTACCTGGGATTGGGTGTTAGTTCGCTTTATATGCTCATTACGCTATTAAATGCAAATATTGTAAATCAACGTTTTGAAACTAAGCTAAAGGAAAGGGATATTGACTATGTACGCGCCCGTGTAAGTCCAACTATTTTAAATAACATCTTATGGTTGGGGGTGGCCGAAGGAAGGGATTCCTTTTATATCAATTATCATACTTTATGGAATACGAAGGCCTATCAGAAAATGGATGTTGTAGCTAAAAATCATTTTTTACTTGAAGCAAAGTCTGATGATAAGACGATTAATATTTTGAAGTGGTTTTCTAACAATTACTATAGCGTCATCGAATTAGAAAATGACACTTTGCAATTTAATGATATGCGCTTTGGGACATTTAGCCAGGATTATAAAAATGGAAAGGATTACGTTTTTCATTTTATTATCCATAAAAACGATAAGGGTAAGTATGACTTAATTCGAGCCAATGCAGGTCCCCCAGATACAGAATCAAGAATGAATTTATTACCCTTATTATGGCAAAGTATAAAAGGAGACGAGAAGTAAGGTGTTAAACCTTAATGAGGAACTATTTTATTCAGCGGTCCGGATGATGAAATCGAGATTGCGGAGCAAAAATTAATGGAATTAATTTAGCGATTGAACCTCGCGCAAACCGCGAGGGTGGGAAAGCGGAGTCCCGTTCGGAAATCGCTCAGGTGTATAAAAAAAGCCCTTCCGTTAATTCGAAAGAGCTATTTTATTCAGCGGTCCGGATGATGAAATCGAGATTGCGGAGCAAAAATTAAT
>JAHDBE010000174.1 GCA_020630555.1 Saprospiraceae bacterium | reverse complement strand
GGCCTCGTCCACTTTTAAGCTTTTAGACAATTGGAAATGCTTTGTTTGAAAATGTGCAAGACCGATAGATTCGCCGTCCTTCTCGAATACCGCATAAATGGCCTCAATATCAGAAGGGGGCGCCTTTTCGACTGCTTTATAAAATGGCACACTGAACATTAAATTACCATCAGAAACACGATCCCATGTTTCCTCTATTTGATCTATACGTTTATAAAAACGAACATCCAATCCATTTTCTAAACTAATCGCCTTTCCGAGCCAATCGCTATACTCTGACATAGTACTAATTATCCGAAAGACAGGTTTTCATAAATTGTATGGCCCTGCCTTCATCTTGCCATTTAAGATTATTAAGCTCTCCTAATGGATAACTGTTTATAAAATAATGTTCAATAATTATTTTCAATGATGGATTTTTGGTCGCTAGGTCTAACAAGCTCTTTGGAGGATTTGTTGATTCGTTTGTCGAATTTAAAGCATAATTAACGATCCAATTTTCTTTCCCTTTCGGGGAATCAAAAGATAAAAGAGCTAGTGGGTATACATACATTGATTTATTTGAGCCAGATCCACGTAGCACAATTCCTTGACAATCCCCTGTTTCAAAAGAGACAATATCAAATAGATTTGGAATAATGGAAAGACTGTCCGAAACTAAAGTGCCCATTTCATGTTTAACTTTTACTTTAAAGCCTCGATCGCTAGTAGCATCATTCGAGGGTTTTGAGCCGCGCTCACATCCATTGGCGAAAGCCAAAACACAAAATAGCAGAAAGAACTTCGTATATATTTGTCCAAACATGTTAGTTGTCCTAATGCTTACAAATGTAAATTACTTAGGAATATAACTTGCAATTTAACACATAGCTTTACCTTAGAACGTATAAATTAACAAGATGAGCGATAGTTATTTTAAACCTGAAGACCTCAAGAAATTTGGAAACATCACTGAATTTCAAAAAGAGATGGGTGATAAATTTTTTGAATGGTATGGAAGTGTTTTTAAAGATGGAGCCCTAACAGCTCGCGAAAAATGTTTGATAGCATTAGCGGTTGCACACTCTGAACAATGCCCATATTGCATAGATGCCTACTCGTCATCTTGCCTTCAAAACGGTGCAGATGAAGAACAAATGATGGAAGCTGTTCACGTCGCTGCAGCAATAAAAAGCGGTGCTACTTTGGTAAACAGTGTGCAAATGATGAATCACGTGAAAAAAAGAATGATGTAAATGGCTATTAAGCAGAGATCTAAATCATTAAAATCAAGAGACAACAAACTTTCAGACACTTTGATGCAACTCCAAGTGCTTAACGGCCATGCCATCGAAGAAGCGAAGTTTGAAAGATTTGCAGATAAAATTGCTCTACACGGGCATAGCTCTTTGACCCCAAGTCAAGTAGATATTTTTCAATTAAACATAGGAAAGTTATGTAATCAAACTTGTGCGCATTGTCATGTTGATGCAGGACCTGATCGCAAGGAAGAAAACATGGATCGCGAAACCTTAGAAATATGTTTAGATATTCTATCGAAACATGATATTCCAACGGTAGATATTACAGGAGGTGCGCCAGAAATGAATCCTAATTTCAGATGGTTTGTTGAAGAATGTAGCAAGCTTGGTAAAACAGTTTTGGATCGATGTAATTTGACTATAATTAGGGCCAATCCAAAATATCATGATCTCCCTGAATTTTTCAAAGAACATAAAGTGCATGTGGTGTCTTCACTACCCTACTTCACGCAGTCTCGCACGGATAGTCAGCGTGGTGATGGTGTTTTTGAAGATTCAATTAAAGCCCTACAAATGTTGAACGATGTGGGATACGGTAAGGAAGGGTCAGATTTACAATTGGATTTGGTCTATAATCCTGCAGGTGCTTTCCTACCCGGAAGTCAGGTCTCTTTGGAAAAGCAGTTTAAAGAACAATTATTAAGACGCTACGGAATCGTTTTCAATAATCTCTTTGCTATTACCAACCTACCTATTGCTCGATTCTTAGACTATCTGATCGAATCTGGAAATTATGAGCAGTATATGTCCGAACTAGTTGGTGCTTTTAATCCTGGAACCATAGATGGTTTAATGTGTCGAAACACGCTCTCTGTGAGTTGGGATGGATATATCCATGATTGTGATTTTAATCAGATGCTCGATCTTAAATCAGCCATCCCGAATACACATATCAGAGATTTCGATATGGAAGCTTTAATGAAAAGAGATATTGTCTTAAATCAACATTGTTATGGATGTACGGCAGGAGCTGGAAGCAGTTGTGGAGGAGAAATCGTTTAAGACAAAACCACAACATTAATTTTACTAATTTCGTTTTCTCCGAAACGGAATACTATGAAAGTACAGCATCTAATATTTACCGCCATTCTTTTTGTCGTTTTTTCATGTAAATCGAAGAAAGAAATCATCGAAGAACCTGTTCAAGTTTCTGAAGCAGAGAAAGTGGAAATTACCATGAGTAAAGGATCATGTTTTGGTCGCTGTCCAGTATATACCATAAGTTTAAATCAACAAGGATATTCTGTTTTTCATGGAAAGAGATTTAGTGACCGAAAAGGATGGTTTGAAAAAACCTTTACTAAAAAAGAATACGAAAAAGTCTTAAGTGCTTTTGCTAATTCAGATTTTGAAAGTTTTCAAGACGTTTATGAAAGTGAAATTCCCGACCTACCACTAGTCACGATCAGTTACAAAAAGGGCGAAGGCGAGACAAAAACCGTGAAGGGAAAAGTGGAGCGACCAGAAGCACTTATTAAGCTCCAAGCACTATTAGAGGAGCTCGCTGAAACGGATGAAGGATGGACCATCAAAGAAAACACCGAGGAAGAAGAAAAAGACGAACCAAAAGAAACAACCCTATACAACGAAATCATTATCGAACCACAGAAAAGCATGGTTTTGCCTCCTTGGTTTAAGCAACAAAAAGAGTTATATGGCATTCGATTATTGAAGAAGATAGCTCCAAATTTAAATTATTGGTTAATCACCTATGATACGTCGAAATTTAAACCCGAAGAAATGCTGCAGATTTTATTGGATGACCCCAAAATCAAACATGCTGAATTCAATAAAAAAGTCAACATAAGAAAAGAAGAATAGCCATGAGAATACTTACAGTTTTACTATTAGTATTTGGATTTCAATTAGGATATACTCAAGAAGTTCAAATAGATAAAGAAGGGTTCCAGACCTTTGAAATGACTGAAGGGGATACGACCTATATTATGAAGCAATATGTTTTGTGTTTTCTCAAGAAAGGCGAGAACAGAGATCAAAGTCCTGAAGAAGCCACGAAAATACAAGAAGGTCATCTAGCACATATGGCTAAACTTGCTGAAGAAAATAAAATCCACATCGCAGGTCCACTTGGCGATGACGGAGAAATCAGAGGGATTGTTATTTATAATGTCCCTTCTGTAGCCGTGGCTGATAGCTTAACTTCATTAGATCCAGCCGTCAAAGCAGGAAGATTAGCCGTCGAATTGCATCCTCTTTGGGCTGCAAAAGGAAGTAAACTGGATTAGAAAAAATTATCGTTTAGACCATCCACGTTATTTCGGCCGTATCGATATTTAAGAAAATCTAAAGTGGTAGATTTTACACGAATATTGAATGAATACGCGCCCCTTTGTGGAAACCAACCAAAATCCATCTGCCAACAATGCAGGTCGCGTGAAAATGCAAAAGAAGGATATACAAAGCTTTTGTTCTTAAAATCGTAGGTAATATTCTGAACGTTAATATTCCAGTTCTCTGTAAGACCGATACTCCCGTTTACCGCTAGAGAATTAGTTTGTATGTAAAAAGTATCTTGACTATTTATTAGTTCGTTCACAAATCTCATCGTGTGCCGAATATTGAAGCCATCAAAGAGTTCTAAAAAACTACTATTTCCAAGTGTTGTTTTTTTCTTTTTACTCTCTTTACCTTCTTTCTTACCGAAAAACAATTCTCGCAATTGCTTAAACCTCAGTCTTGTCCCAATATTGGCATTAAAACTTCGAAACTCGGCAATTTTCCCACTTTGACTCCATACTGTTTCATTTTGTCTTAACCCTGTGGATCGAAAATAGCTCCAAGAGAAACGGTCGTTATACCTCCAAAATAGCGCGCGTTTCCACTAATTGTAATAGGACTCCAGCGGAGACTATCCGCCGCAAAATTATAACTCCCAGAAAGATTGATATTATCAAATATTTTAAATTTCTTCTCTGTCGAATCCTTTCTAGAAAAGTACTTTCCTTCAAAAATATTATTGAAAGCATATGTGAAAGCCATACGCTCATCCTGTAAATTTGTGCCTCCAAGTGCCGTATTCACAAAAGGGTTATAAAAAATAGAATCTCTAAATTCTTCTCTGGGATCAGTAAAGACCACTCGCTGGTACTTATCTCTTGTCCCTGGGGAATATGTAAATCCAAAACTCGGCTTTATTATATGACGTAGGCCGCGAATAGGTCCTCTACCAAACTGCATCGTTCCAAATATCTGGGTGGACATATTTATGCTCATGTCAAGATCATTATATCGTTCGAAACCTTGAATTATATTTTTATCGATGTCGTAAACCTGGCTATATTCATAAATTGTGTCACCCTCAGTGGTTACATCCAAAATAGATGAATCAATTCTTGCTAATTCGTTTAGAACTCTTTCCTCTGTCGTAAAAAACCACTTTTCATCGTAAGAAACATTAGGTGAAAGATTAAAATATTTCATCACTCTAAATGACGCATTGGCACTGGCCTTGTGATTAAAACCATATTGCATATCCTCGACCACTTGCCTTGTAAATAATGTAGAGTCCGATGTCCTTACATAGTTCTTAAATCCACCGTCATATTTGAGCGAAATTTTTTCATACCACTTTTCACCCCCTGTGGCTGCCTTCCTCTTGAAGGGTTGAATCGTATTCATATTGACCACGACATCGGGTAAGGTTACATTTACTATTCCTGTTCTTGTATTCTGATCATGCCTCATCCCAACACCGAGACGGAAGGGTGTACCAGGCAAACTGTGGTTGTAGTAAAAATTTGATCGATACGTGTTTTCTAACACAGATTGGGCCGTATTAAAATTATCCTGTTCATAATCGTTTGTCTGTATAAAGATCGAGCCTTGAATCTTTCGATACGGATGTGCTTTGGCATCTTGATTATGTGTCCACTGTATCGAATATGCTTTCTTGGACAAAACTGTTCCTTCTGAGTTTTCTTGCTTACGATCCGAGAAAGCCAAATTGACATTTCCATTATATCCATAGCGCTTTCTGTATTTACTGGCAAGTTGTAATCCCCAAGTTCCTCTTGTATACAAATCAGCTGTTACAGTGGCATCTACATAATCATTAATCGGAAAATAATATCCAAATCGTCGCAGTCCAAAACCAAATTGTTGCGAATATTCATAATCATCAGGAAAAATGATCCCAGAAGACTCCCCTTTTATTATGGGAAAAAAACCAAAGGGAAGAATTAATGGCGTAGGTACGCCTCCTAATTCTAATCTTGCCGGTCCTATAATTGCAATCTTATCGGGAATGAGTTTCAATTTTGTCGTCCTGATTCCAAAATGCGGATGTTCGTGATCACATGTGGTTATTAAAGCATTCTGATTAAAAATTTGATCTTCAAAGACAGTTGTATCTGCCTCTTTACTTACAAATTTTGTACGAACTCCATGTAGAAACATCTCTCCTTGCTGGGTTACTGCTTGATCTATAAAGCCTTTCTGGGTCTTAAAGTTATACCGTAACCTTTCGTAGGTAAACGTTTGTGAACCATCCGCAAATGTTGGTCGCTGGACAGTTTCACCCTCCTTTTCAATAGCCTCAGCTGTAGCAATGTTTGACTCGAGGTCAAAGATTATATATCCTGCAGTCAATTTCATTTGTAGGTAATTGACATAGGCCTCACCATAAAGGTGCACTTTATTGGTTTTCAAATCTACCCATTGTGTATCTACCGCGCCATACTCTATGCGCGCATTTATCGAATCTTTTGAAACCTTAACATCTATTGGTCTGGCCCTTTTTTGAATCAAGGTATCCGAGGATCCTATGGGAAGTGTATCGTTGAAGAGGCCTAAAGAATCAGGTGTTACCTTCAAACTATCAAGTCGCATACCAGGAGTACGATCTACATCAGGCAGCGTATCGATCTGTCCATATCCTGTAAAGACTAGAAGCGATAGAATGGTGGTATGTATAATTCGATTTAAAATCTGTAATAAATTATATAATAATGGAAAACATATTATAAATTTGCAAATATATAGCTCGGCTCAAAATAATGAGAAAACTACACACGCTTATTTT
>JAHDBE010000173.1:1796-6358 GCA_020630555.1 Saprospiraceae bacterium | reverse complement strand
GAGGGAAATATTGAAGACGGATTGTTGCTTAATGTAAATGGAGGGGTGTTTTTTGAGTTTGTGAGGGCAGAGGAAATTCATCATGAAAACCCTAAACGCTATCGTTTGGATGAAGTAGAAATAATGGTTTCTTATGCTGTTATTATTAATAATAATGCCGGTTTATGGGGCTCGAAACTTGGTGATACAATCGAATTTGTTTCTCTAAATCCATATCGCCTCATTTTTACTGGACGTACAGAGCATTTTTTGTCCGCTTTTGGAGAGCATATCATTGCACGAGACATCGAAACAGCATTAGTCCAGTGTTTAAAGACTCAATCCGCCAAAATCAATGAATTTACTGTGGCGCCGAAGGTCCAGACAAAAGATGGAGGCGAACCATACCATGAATGGTTCATAGAATTTGATGTAAAACCCATTGATTTTGAGTCATTTATCAAAACTTTGGATTACGAATTGGGTCAATTAAATTTTCATTACAAAGAACTTGTAGAAGGTAAAATCATAGGTCCGCTTCGAATTTCGGTAGTTTCGAAAGGGGCCTTTCGGCAAATGATGAAAGAAGAAGGCAGGTTGGGTGGTCAAAACAAACCCATTCGCTTAGCTAATAATCGAAAGTGGGCCGATTTATTAGATCCGTATATCTTAGAAAAACACTCGATTTAAGTTAAAAAAGCCTTAACTCTTAAGTTCAAATTGAATTTTATCAAAATTGCCTCGTTATAATAAATGGAGTATCTTTGCAGGCTTATGAATTGGCGCTTATTGCTTTTAATTATCGGATTATCAGTGGGTTTGACCTCGTGCAAGACTGAATTTGAAAAAATTCGTCAAAGTAACGATCCCGTTAAGATTTTGGCTTCGGCACATAAATACTTTGGTGAAGAAGAATACATCAAGTCTCAAACCTTGTACGAATTAGTAATTCCTTATTATCGTGGTAAAGAAGAAGCGGAAGATATATTCTACAATTACGCCTATTCTCATTACTATTTAAACCAGTTTATTCTTTCGGCCCATTATTTTAAAAACTTTTCTAACACGTTTTATAATAGTGATCGTCGCGAAGAAGCTGCGTATATGGCTGCTTATTCTCATTATGAATTATCTCCGAGCTATAAACTAGATCAGAGTTACTCTAACAAGGCCATAGATGCGTTTCAACAATTTATCAACACCTATCCTAGTAGCCCAAGAGTCAATGAGTGTAACCAACTTATCGATGAAATGAGGGACAAAATGGAGGAGAAAGCTTTTTATTCTTCGAAATTATACTACGATATGGGCGAATATATTTCTGCTAAAACAGCTTTTGAAAACCTACTGGCTGATTTTCCGGACACGAAACAAGAAGAAGAAGTACGGTTTTTGCTGGCTAAATCAAGTTATCTACTTGCAGAAAACAGTGTATACGATAAAAAGGAAAGACGATTTAAAGAAGTGATTGATTATTACGAGAAGTTTAAAAAGAAATATCCTAAATCGAAATATAACAAAGAGCTCAGAGAGCTTGTTAAAAATTCGAATGACGAATTAAAAAAGTTCAAATCATGACAGACATCAAAAGCAAAGTTCAAGGTATCGATCCAAGCGCAAAACCACGTAATATTAAACAAGTTATCGGCGACGCTGATAATGTATACGAGGCGATTAGCGTTATGGAAAAGCGAGCTAAACAGCTTTCTCAGCAAATCAAAGAAGAGTTGCACAACAAGCTTGATGAATTTGCTGTGTCCACAGATACGATCGAGGAAATTCATGAAAACAAAGAGCAGATAGAAATTTCGAAATTCTATGAGCGCATGCCAAATCCTGCGGTAATTGCGACAGAAGAATTTATCAGTGAGGACCTAGAGTTTAGATACAAAAACGAATTACCTCAAGGCGACGACGATAACCAATCGGAAGACGCGGAATAATACTATGAGTCTCCAGGACAAAAAGATACTTCTGGCTGTATCTGGAAGCATCGCGGCTTATAAAGCCGCTTTTCTAGTACGTGGCTTAATTAAGGCAGGAGCAGAAGTCAAAGTTATTATGACAGATGCAGCCTCGCATTTTGTATCACCATTGACATTTTCTACGCTATCTAAGCATGAAGTTCATACAAGTGTCATTGATGGCGATTCATGGAACAATCATGTAGAGCAAGGGTTATGGGCCGACGCGATGGTCGTGGCACCAGCTACGGCAAATACCTTAGCCAAAATGGCTCAAGGAATTAGTGATAATGTCATAGTCACCACGTATTTATCGGCAAAGTGCCCCGTTTATTTTGCTCCAGCAATGGATCGTGACATGTGGCTTCATCCATCTACACAAAACAATATAGGTCTACTCGAGTCTTATGGCAACCTCCTTATCCCAGTGGGAGACGGAGAGTTAGCGAGTGGCCTAGAAGGAAAAGGAAGAATGGCGGAGCCTGAAGATATTATCAGGATCTTAGAAAACGATCTGACAAAAAAAAAAGAACTGAGCGGTAAGACGGTGATGATCACCGCAGGTCCAACTTTCGAAAAAATAGATCCCGTGCGATTTATCGGAAATCATAGTTCTGGAAAAATGGGTTTATCATTGGCGAAAGCCTGTTTAAACTTAGGCGCTGATGTCAAATTAATACTAGGTCCAAATCATCTTAGAGACATACCTCATCAAGTAGAAGTGATCCCCGTAAGTTCTGCCGAAGAGATGTATAATGTATCACACGAAGTTTTCCCAAAAGCGGATATCGCCATCATGGCCGCGGCCGTGGCGGATTACAGACCCAAGAATGCTTCGGATGTAAAGATGAAAAAGAAAGAGGGCGATTTGAAAATTGAGTTGGAACGTACAAAGGACATCGCAGCTTCACTAGGACGCATCAAAACAAAGGACCAACTCCTAATAGGATTTGCCTTAGAAACGAATAATGAAATGGAGTTTGCTCAGAAAAAACTGACCAAGAAAAATTTCGATTTCATTGTGCTAAACTCCCTTCAGGATAAAGGGGCAGGATTTAAGGGAAATACCAATAAAATAACCATCATTAGGAAGGACAATAAGATTAAAAACTTTGAGTTAAAGTCAAAGGACGAGGTAGCTAATGATATCGTCCACGAAATACTCGAGATTCAAAATGTTCACACCCATGCGTAGATTAGCTTTTTGCTTTTTAATATTTGGATTGTTTTGCCTTTCGGCGAATGGTCAAGAACTTAATTTAAACGTGAAGGTTTCGGCACCCCAGTTGAAACTCGCTGACCCTAAAATTTTTAAGTCTTTAGAGGCTTCGATTCAGGAGTTTTATAACACAGTGAGGTGGACGGATGATGAATTCGAACCCGAAGAGCGCATTGAAGGAAATATCCTAATTAACATCACAGAAGAATTATCGGCTAATAGTTTTGTGGCAGACTTCAGGATGCAGACTATACGTCCTGTATATAACAGTACTTACAGTACACAAGTTATTAATCACATTGATAAGGACTTACGATTTGAATATAATGAGACTCAGATTTTACAAAAATCTGTGAATGGGTTTTACGATAACTTATCTCAAATACTGACCTTCTATGCATACGTGATTATTGGGTACGACTACGAGAGCTTTTCTATGAATGGTGGTCAACCTTATTTTAAGTTGTGCGAAAATATCATTAATAACGTGCCACCAGCACTTAGTTCGTCTGATAGAGGATGGAGTCCTGAGACCAAACGAAGAAATCGATTTAAACTCATTGCAGATTTAATGGATCCTCGATCGGCAGATTATCGCCAAGCTTTTTACGAATATCATCGTGAAGGCCTTGATATGTTAGCTGATGATTTGGACAGAGCAAAGGTCGTTATGTTAGATTGTGCAAGACGCATAGGAGCCGTAGAACAAGATGTTAGAAACTCAATGGTTGTTAATTTGTTTGCGGATAGCAAAAGAAATGAAATCATTGATGTATTTACTGGTGCAGAAAAGAAACAGCGAAACTCCGTATATCGTACTATGATCAAAATGGATCCAGCTCAGGCGGACCGATATACCATTCTTAAAAACTAGTCATGATCCGAATAGCCATTTTTGCTTCAGGCTCTGGGTCTAATGCCCGAGAGATCTTGAAATATTTTCAGGGTCATAAGGAAATAGAAGTTGGCTTAATACTTTCGAATCGAGAAAGTGCCGGTGTTTTTAAATATGCGGATCAATTTAATGTTCCATCTGTTCATCTTTCGCGAAAGCGAATAAATGAAGAACAAACACTGATTTCTACTCTAGATAAACATAAAATCGACTGGATTATCCTTGCTGGATTTTTAGTTTTGATTCCTGAGTTTTTAGTTCGAAAATTTCCAAAACGCATCTTAAATATCCATCCTGCATTATTGCCTAGCTATGGAGGTAAGGGGATGTATGGTCATCATGTACATCAGGCAGTTTTTGAAAATACGGAAGAGTTTTCCGGACCGACTATTCATTATGTAAACGAACATTTTGATGAAGGTGAAATTATTTTTCAAGCCAGTCGTCGTATTTCGTCATGCGAATCACCTGAAGAAATCGCTTCAAAAGTTCTTGAATTAGAACA
>JAHDBE010000173.1:0-1696 GCA_020630555.1 Saprospiraceae bacterium | reverse complement strand
TAAAAAATCTCCTTTTAAAGCTGAGACTACTATTGTTTTATGATGATTCGCACGAATACATCCAACGGCTGTTGTTCCAGTCCCTGCCGAACAAATTAGATAATCATAAGTTATTTGATTTTGTAATTCCGAGACGATTTCTTGAACACCTAAAATGGCCAATTCCCCTTTTCCTCCCTCACCGAGAACCAGTGCATCTGGAAATTCGGAAAGAATATCATTGATAAACTCTTTCGATTCTTTAGTACGGTACGCTGATCTTTCCAAGCAACGAATATCTGCACCACACTGTCTGACAAAATTTAACGTAGGGTTATTTTCGTCGATTCTATCTGTTCTGACATAAACTACTAAATCCAAGTCCAATTTCTGACAAGCTCCAGCCGTGGCATAAATATGATTAGAAAAGGCACCGCCAAAAGTAATGACAGGAGAGCTCTTTTCTTCTATGGCCTTTAAAAGGTTGTATTTTAATTTACGCCATTTATTACCTGAAATCGTTGGATGAATTAAGTCGTCTCTTTTTATGAATAAACGAAGATTAAAAGATTCCAACCATTCCGCTCTAACTTCTTGAACAGGAGAAGGAAGATTAAGCTGCAACGTATGTTCGATGCTAGTACTTAACATGGATAAAAAACGAACTTCCTTTTCCAATTTCAGAATCTACGGATAAGGTACCTTTTAAATAATTCACTCTAGATTGAATATTTTCGAGGCCCATGCCTTTCCTTTTTAAATTATCTGGATCGAAGCCTACGCCATCATCTTCGAAGTGTATGGCAAGCTCTCCTCCTTCCCCATTCATCTGAATAAATATTTCTGAGGCTTTGGCATGCTTAATTGTATTATGTAAGAGTTCTTGAATAATACGATAAATCGAAAGAGAAATCATTTTATCGACATTATCAGGTACGTTATAATTCTGAAAATCTATTTCAGGATAACGTTCGCCACTAAATCTATTGATTAAGTCTTTAATCGCTGGGACGAGGCCGAGTTCTTTTAGTGCGGTAGGTTGTAGATTTCTTGAAATGTTTCTTACTTCTTCGACAGCATTATCGAGCATATTTGTGGCATGTTTAAATTCTTTGACCTTCGTGATGTTTTTGACTTTATATTCTACGCCATCAAATTGGAGTTTAATGGCTGACAAGATACCACCTAAACTATCGTGTAGATCTTTAGCAATGCGTTCACGTTCGATCTCTTGACCTTCGATCATAGAGTTCATACTTCTGATCTTGATATTATCTTCCAACTCTCTGATGCGCTGCTGATTGATTTCTTGTTTCTGTTTATTGATAATGTTTCCCGCCCTAATTTTTTGGTTGTAAAATCGAATAAAGTAATACATAAGTAACAGGAGCAGTACTAGTCCTATTCCTAAGACATAAAGAGCGCGTCGTTGTTGAGCATTTTTTTGTTCGGCAAAAGCTTTTTCTCTTTCGAGCAGATTAAAAGCGGTTTTTTGTTCGCGCATTTCATACTTCACAGTGACCCTGTTTATAGATTCTTGACGATCCTTGTCAAGTATACTATCGTTTAATGCCGCATATTTTAAAGAGTACATATAGGCGGTGTCATAAGATTGAAGTTTCGAATAGGTATCGGCGAGTTCTTCATAAGTTTTTCGACGTTGGACATCGTAGGCTCTATTTGGAAGGAGGTCTAGGCTTTCGCCAAAGTATTTGAG
>JAHDBE010000172.1 GCA_020630555.1 Saprospiraceae bacterium | reverse complement strand
TGCTTTTCTCCACCGTGATTAAGATATACGTCTACTATGGCATTTTGAACCATGGAAGAAGGCTCACTGCTTAATGAATCGGCAACAGTCATGGCCTTTTCCCCGTCTCTATTACTAATTATACGTAAGGCCTGAGCCACACCTGGATATGCTTCTTCTTTTTTAATAATTTCTGAGGCCAATCCTTCAATATCCGAGGCATCAATCTTGTCTAAATATTTTAACGCAGCTGATCTCGCGAATGAATATGGATCGTTAATCGCAAGGTCTTTCATTTTTAAAATAATCTTCTCATCATTCGATTTAGGAAACTTATTAATCGCCCGTGCACGAATAGGACCATATGGGTCGTCAATGGCTAGTGCTAACAAGTTCTCATTTGACGAAAGTCGACGAAGAGATAAATATCTGTCTCTATAATTAGGTGAAAATTTAAACTGATTATACCAGTAGGATTCCGGCTTATCTTCAAAAAGATCCATTAATAAAGACTGGTGACCATCAAAAATGACGGTAGATGGCAAACCTGAGGACAGGGCGAACTCTTGTATACGTTCATCAATAAATAGTGGATATTCCATAAGGTTACCCTCTACATCATATACGGAAAGAACAACAGGGAATTGAAAAATTGGGATAGACAATTCTGCGTCTTGCGTTTGTTCGACACGAACATTTAGAGAACCCTTTAGTGTGTCGTATGTATAGCTTACCTGCAAAACAGGATGTCCTGTTTCAAAATACCATTGATCAAAAAACCAATTTAAGTCCATCCCAGTAACATCCTCAAATGCCATTCGAAGTTCATCGGTCTCTACAGCAGAGTAAGCGTTATCGACTAAATATTTATTTAAAGAAGCAAAAAACGCGTCATCACCTACGATGTGACGAAGCATGTGTAAGACTAAACCACCTTTATTGTAGCTATGCGCATCAAACATGTCTTCTTTATCATCATATCCATAATGAATGAGTGGGTGGCCTCCTGTTTGATCATAAGAGTATAAGTAAGATTCCATTTCGCTTTGTCTATGGGCTTCAGCACGGTCGTTTCCATACTTATGCTCGAACCACAGATACTCAGAATAGTTTGCGAAACCTTCGTTTAAGGTTAGGTTTGCCCAACTTTCACAGGTAACTAAATCACCAAACCAATGATGAAACATTTCGTGCGCCACGATGTAATCATTATCTGCATCTATGAGTTCGCGCTTATGTCTTTGTACAAATTCACCGAAAACTACGGCAGTTGTGTTTTCCATAGCTCCAGATACATAATCACGACAGACGACCGAAGAGTATTTATCCCAAGGATACTCGTAATCGAGTATGTCGGAGAAGAAGCCTAACATTTCGGGCGTATGATTAAAGATGTCCCGAGCATCTTCTTTGTATTCGGGTTCAACGTAATATTCAACGGGTATGTTTTTCCACCGATCTTCAACAACAGCATATTCTCCTACAGCGACCATAAATAAGTACGGCGTATGGTCCTTGTCTTGTCTCCAATAATCAGTACGTGTTCCGTCCGAATTTTTAGTTGAAGAAATGAGTTTACCATTTGAAAGAGTCTTGAAACGATCCTGAACTGTCATCGTTAACTCTTGCGTACAACGCTCATTTGGCTTATCAATTGTAGGAAACCATTTTGAGTTATTCTCTGTTTCCCCTTGTGTCCAAATTTGTTGAGGTTTATTAGGATTTGAATTTAAAGGATTAATAAAAAACAATCCTTTATCTGACATAATAGCTGCACTTCCGCCTTCTGGCCCTTCATTAGGACGTGCCGTATAGTCAATAGCAAGAACATACTCTTCATTTCTTTTGTACGCTCGATCTAATTCAATTGTAATTTGATTTCCGTCGTATTCGTATTTGAGGACTTTACCATTTTTTAGACCGATCGAATTAATGATAAACCATTTAGCATCTAGAGTTACCGACTTTGAGGTATAAAAAAGAGGGGATAAAGTAAGTTCGGCCTTACCAAGCACATGTTGATTTTCCCAATCAAAGCGCAAATCTAATTTCGTATGTATAAGATCATGTGTGCGTGTATGCGTTCGATTATACTTGGGTAAGAAATAACTTTTCTGTTTTTCTAGCTTCGGTGCAGAAACGATAAGAGTATCAAGTAGCTCTTCTTCAAATTCTACGACAGGAGCTTCGTATACAATGGTTTTACTTCCTCCACAGCCTACAAAAAGTAAACCGATAAAGAATAATTTAATTAGATGTTGCATTAGGATTTTTTTATGACCTTATCGACTTGTTTAAGAATTCGCTCTTCGGCTTTCATTGCCTTTTCTAATAATTTTTCACCTTCTTTAAGGGCTTTTGCTTTAAACTTCGCATCGGAAAGATCTTTACAATTAATCTGTACATTTAAGAACGCACCATACACGGCAGTTCGTACACATAAAGCACCGACTCCTGCATCCGACACAGAATTAGGATTTCCGATTTTAGCCATTTCTGACAAAAATTCGAAACAACTAAAAGAAGTACGCATTACTTTTAAAGGAACCTCAATGGCATATTTAGTTGCATTTTCCATAGCTGCCAAGCGCTCAGATTTTTCCTGATCTGTTGTTTTTGGCATTCGAACAGCATCCATGATTTTATTGAATGCTTTCGTGTCTTCATCGACCAAATGAAGTAAATCTTGTTTTAACAATTGACCTTTCTCCGCTGCAGAGGAAAACAAAGGTATATCATCTTCCCAACCTCTTTTTTGCGCAGATAGATTTGCAACCATAGTTCCTAAAGCTGCTCCTAAGGCTCCAACATAAGCTGAAATAGAACCACCTCCTGGAGCTGGACTTTCACTTGCTGTCAGATCAGCTAGGGCATTTGCTTTTAAATTGACTAGTGGGTGAGACTCCTCGTTATCTAAAAGATATTCAATGATTTTCTTTTGTGGATCAAAAGCGCCAAGCTCATCAAGACCAAGGGACTTTATGGCTATATGAATTAATTCGTTTTCTGAAACCCCTGTTGAACGTTGTTGTTTTTCGAGGAAGTATTTACCGGCATCTAGCATCACTTTTTTAGGTACTAAGCCAACTAGTTCGCTTCCAGTGACCCGCAATCCACGACGATTTGCACTTTTGCGGCACTCTTCAAAAGCCACATGTAATGGGGTTTGATTTATATTGGTCAAATTCATGGAAATCTGAGCTAGACCATATTCTTCTATATACCATCCAATAGCTTTTACAGACTTACATTTTCCAGCTTGTCTTAGGGGGTCCCCTTTTTTATTTCTTAAAATTTTACCAGTGATGGGGTGTCCACTCCTTTTCACTCTTCCTTTTTCTCGCACATCAAAGGCCACGGAATTAGCTCTTCGAACAGAGTTCGTGTTAAGGTTTACGTTATAAGCAATTAAAAAATCTCGCGCACCTATAACAGTGGCTCCAGCACGAGGATTAAATATGGCAGGACCAAAATCTGGTTTCCATTTCGCTTGTTTTAGTTTTTCAGGTAAGGCTTCGTACTCTCCGGCTCTGACCGTCGCTAAATTTCTTCTTTCAGGCCTCATGGCGGCTGACTCATACAGATAGAAAGGAATATCTAATTCAGATCCTGCTTTTCTAGCCAACTTTCTTGCGTACTCCACCGTTTCTTCCATAGAGATGTTTGAAATTGGAATAAGTGGACAGACATCAGTAGCTCCCATTCGAGGGTGCTCTCCTTGGTGTTTGGACATGTCTATGACTTCGCTTGCTTTTTTAATAGCTAGGAAAGCGGCTTCGATAACAGGCTCAGGTTCGCCTACAAAAGTTACTACAGTACGATTTGTTGCTTTACCTGGATCAACGTCTAGAAGTTGGACACCGTCAACACTTTCGATTTCGTCTGTGATCTGTTTAATGATGGATAAATCGCGTCCTTCACTAAAATTTGGGACACATTCGATTAGCTGTTTGAGAGACATAATGCAGGTATTAAATTAATAGAGTTGAAAGAGCGCTATAAAAGACTTAATATTAGATGAAGAATAAGCTCAAGTTTATGAAAGTTTGCCAAAGATACATATTGCTTTTTGCACTTTCTTTTATGGTTTTTTCTTTTGGCTTCAGCCAAAAGGTAGTCGTTTCAAAAGACATAAATATTCGATCCGATTATGCTTACGATTTAATTGGTCCGATGAATGACCGCATACTGCTCTATAGAGACAGAGGGTTTGATCATGAGATTAACTTTTTCAATGATGATTTAGAATTACTATACACAAAACAATTAAGTTTTGTAAGCCGTAAAGTGCGGTTAATTGGTCTTGTACCGCAGGATACGACATTTGGTATTTTCTACACGTTTAACCATAAAGGAAAAAGGCACGTTGTTCTTCAAAACCATGATGGTGGTGGTAATGTCATAGATACGATTGGACTCATTGAGGAGAAAAAGGGGTTTTACAGAAAGACTTATAAGTTTACTCAGTCTGAGGATAAGAGTAAGTCTTTGATTTTTGCGCTTGAGAAAGATGGAGTAGATATTCTTGTGTTTGATAACGTTGAAAAGCAAATTCTATGGAAGGACTTAATCGACTTTAGCGATTATAAGATTCGTGAGGACTTTAGAAAAATTAGAATATCTAACAAGGGCGACGTTTTTGTTTTAATGGAAAAAAACAACAGTCGATATTCCAAGGACAAACACTTTTTTGAGATTACTCATTTTCCTGTCAATAGCAACGAAGTGCGATCTCATTTTTTTGACCTAAAGGAGTGGGTTAGTTCAGACATTAATATGTTATACGACGACATAAATAACCGAGTCGTTGTCGCTGGACTTTATTCAGAAGGAAACCCAGATAAAGCCGAAGGTTATTTTGTAGTTAATAAAAAAGTAGGCGAACTCACCAGAAAAGAAATAGTAGAACGATTTCCTTTTGACGTAAGTCTAATGGAGGAAGTTTATGGAAAAAGAGGGGATAAAAAAACGAACTTGTCAAACCTCTCTCTAGCCAAAGTTTCTTTGAGGCAAGACGGCGGAGTTTTGTTAATGACAGAAATACAGAAGCAATATTCTAGGCGCTCTGGCTACGGTGCCCGACGTGGCTTCACGAACGATTATTACGGCAATCAAAACTGGACTGACTATGAAAATGACGACATGGTCTTTATTTCAATTCATCCTGATGGTCAAGAACATTGGACGAAAGTCCTATATAAGAAACAGTTTTCTCAAGATGACGGTGGCGTATTTTCTTCGTTTTTTACCTTTATAACCCCATCAAGATTGCGTGTTATATATAATGATCAAATAAAAAAGAATGGGACAGTGTCTGAATATGTTTTAGATCCATTAGGCAATTATGAGCGGAATGCATTAATGAGCACTGAGGATCAGAGTCTTCTTCTTCGATTTATGGAAGCCAAACAGATATCATCATACGAACTTTTAGTTCCTAGCGAGAAGAGTGGTTTTCTTAATCTTGTGAAGATTCGTTTTGGAGCTTAGAGAAAGGTTTTATTAAATAATAAAAGCCTATAGAGGCAATAACCCCCATGCCCCCAACAACATACCAAAGAAATCGAAAACCAAAGTTGTCTGCCAGAAACATTCCTAAAAATGGACCCGCCATGTGGTCTAGGGCAAACATAAAAGTCATCATTCCCATATAGGCCCCTACGTTTTTACCCTTAGCGCATACTAGTGAAAGTGAACTGACATAAGGAAAGTTTATGATTTCTCCAAAAGTGATTAATAGGGTATAAATAAAAACCCCAACAATAGATCCATAAAACCAAACCAGAGAGAAATGACCAATAGCCATCATGACAGTGCCAATGAAAATAAGCACCATTTGGTTTTTATATTTTTCAAGATATTTCACGATGGGCATTTCTGTTATGAATATGATGAGTCCATTAGCCATAAAAAATAAAGCAATGTCTGTCTCTGTAAGGCCATTTACTTTATTAAAAAAGACAGGCACGGAACTCAAAATTTGCATAAAAGCCGTTCCGTTTATTAGTCCGAACAACATAAACCAGAGAAACAGACGATCGTCATAAGGCGATCCTTCACCTTGAATTTCTTTTGTGGATTCTTTGGTCTGTGACTTTTTAAACAAATTATGAAAGGACAACAGGGCAAAACCGGCTAACAGACAAGTCGCTCCATCAGCAATAAATAAAGAGCTATAACCAACATGTTTAATTAGAAGGGCTGCTGCCAATGGACCAATCGCAATACCCAGATTTATGGCTAGTCTTGTCAATGTAATAGCCCGAGTTCTTGTTTCTTCACTAGAGGAAATTTCTATAGCTGCAAAAACACTTGGAGAGAAAATGTTAGCAAACAGGCTGGTTATCATAATCCCGAAACAAAACCCAAGTTTTGATGTA
>JAHDBE010000171.1 GCA_020630555.1 Saprospiraceae bacterium | reverse complement strand
AGAGCGCAGCATTCATAATGCTGAGGTCGAGTGTTCAAGTCACTCTCACGCTACGGATTAGCCGCATACTTTTAGTGTGCGGCTTTTTTTATATTCATCTTTGAGTAGATTATATATAATGTCAATAAGTGAAATTTTAAGCTCTTTTGATGTCTGACTTAATATTTATTGTCTTACTCTTTTTCCTAATCGCGCTTATCTACTCCTCTGCTGGATTTGGAGGTGGGTCAAGCTATTTGGCAATTTTGACTTTGTTTGGTTTTGAGTTTATTGATTTAAGGATGCTCGCTTTGGTTTGTAACATCGTAGTGGTGTCTTCGTCTGTTTTTCTATTTGTAAAACATGGTCAAATGATCTGGCGAAAGGTAATCCCTCTCGTTTTGTTAAGTGTTCCACTAGCCTTTATTGGCGGAAGCCTAAACATAGAGGCTCATTCCTTTTACATTATTTTAGGGTCATGTTTAGTGATCAGTGCTTTGTTGATGTCTATCGACACACAAATAAAAACTCAGAAACTTCCTAAATATTCGAATGCAGTAATAGGTGGAGGCATTGGTTTTTTATCAGGTCTTATCGGAATAGGCGGTGGCATATTTTTATCTCCTCTTTTACATTTGAGTAAATGGGATAAACCTAAAATTATTGCTGCCACTTCAGCTCTTTTTATTTTGGTCAATTCGATCGCGGGATTAATCGGACAAATTTTTACACATGGCTTTAACTTAGATCGTGGCCTAGTTATATCATTAATCTGCGCCGTTTTTTTGGGTGGACAAATAGGTGTACGATTAACCTTGTTTCGGTTTAGACCTATTGTAGTAAAGCGTGTGACTGCTTTCGTGATTATGCTTGCAGGACTAAGGATACTTTTTCTACAATTAAACCATTGAAACTATTTTTACAATGACTTTGGTTCCTAAACTCTCGTTCGAATCGCTTGTCAAGTCCTCGAATTTATAAGACACATCAAAGTCTCCTGCTGCTTTTAAATTTTGAATTCTTTCATTAGTGATTTGCAGTCCAAATGATTTTTTATTTAAAGAATTCGCAATATTTTCTGTTGCCTTTCGGCCAATGCCATTATCCTCAATTATACATTCATAGGCATCGTTAGTCTTTTTATACGAAAGCGTTAATCGAGGATTGTTTTTATTATGCAACAGTCCATGCCAAATCGCATTTTCGACAAACGGTTGAATTAAGAATGGAGGAATCATTTCTTGTGATGTATCTAAATCAGGGTCAATATTAATTTCGAATTCGAAGGAATCTTCAAAACGTCTGCGTTCAATGTTCACATATTCTTTAATCCATTCTATATCCTGTTCAAGGCTTAAAAACCTCTGATTGTTATATTCGAGAATACCTCTTATGATTTTGGAAAACTTAGTTATGTACTCACTAGTCTCTTCTTTAGATTTAAATAAACTATGGTGTTTAATTGAGTTTAATGTGTTGAAAATAAAGTGAGGATTCATCCGATTTCTGAGTATCGTATTTTCCAACTCAATAAACTTTTTATGTACCTGAAAGTCTTTCTCTTTTTGTCGAATCCTATATCTATAAAGAACATAAATCCCAGACAAGGTTAATAAGGCCATGACTGTTTTGAACCATAATGTTTGCCAAAACTCAGGACGAATTTGAATAAGGAGTTCTGAATAATTTGAGTAGGTACTGTTGTTAGATACAGATCTAACATTCAAGGTATAGTTCCCTGGTCGGAGGTCAGTAAAACTTAATGAGGAATTGTTATCAAATTCAATCCATTCGTTAGTTAATCCATCAAGTTTGTATTCGTAACTCATTTTATCCGTCCAATGAAAAGGGGTCGAATATTTAAAACTTACAAAATTCGAATCATAAGGTAAACTAAGAGAAGAAATGTGATTAGCCAAAAGTGGAGTTTCGTAAGTCGAATTATTCACACGAATAGAACTTAATATCGGCTGACCGTTTAAGAATTCCTCTCCCCTTTTTGTTGACGAAATTTTATTGAGACCTTTTATACCACCGAAATAAATATTGTCATTGTTGTCTTTTAGAACTGCCGCGGTATTGTATTCGTAAGATTGCAAACCATCAATCAAATCATAATTCACGACTTTTTCTTTTTGGCGATCAATTTCAATTATCCCTTTATTCGTAGATAACCATATTCTTCCATCCTTATCACTCATTACGGCATAAACGAAATCATTTGAAAGTCCATTTTCTTTTGTCCAGGTTTCAATTGTTTCTAAACTGTTCTTATCCGCGATGATAAGACCGTTGTCTGTAGCGATTAAGAGTTCACTATCAGATATATTAAAGTGTCTGGCCGAATTTGAAAAGTTGGTTAAGTTCTCAAATTTTTCAAGAACTGTAGTTTGTATATTGTAACGTAACACATTGTGGTTAGTCGTCGCAATAAGAAGATGACTTTCGTCAATTAATTCGATATGTCTTACAATGAGTTCTTCTGGAGTTATATCCGATTTCTGAAAGATTAATTCGGAGAACTCTTGCAATTTTAAATCGTAATACAAAAGGCCTTCTTGACCTCCAACATAGAATCCAGCATCGGCATTTGGAGCAATGGTGTACAGTTTTACATTTCTGTTATGCTTTCCTTTAACGCGCTTAATTAATTTATTTATTCGATCAAATTCAAGAAGACCACTCCAACTCGCGATGTATATTTTATTAGCTACTTCGATAAAATCATACATATTCATCGCCTCCTCAGGTAATACTTCAGAAGTAAAAATCTCTAATTCTCTGGTTTTAGGATCTAGTATTTTTAGACCAGAAGACAAGCCGCCCAACAAAATTTCTCCAGATTTCATTTCTCTTAAGCCCAAAACCATATCGTCATCATCAGATTTAGCATTTAATTCTGTAGGTCTTAAATAATCAAAGGAAGAAATATTGTTTAAGGCAATGGCAAATCCTCCACCACTCGTCCCTAACCATACCATCTCATTCGAATCACAGAAAATATCCAAAATAAAGTTGGACCTCAAACCACTTAGTTGGAGATCGTCGTATGATTTTAAAATAGTCGAGCTTTTTAAATCATAACTAAAGAACCCATTGTTTCGTGTACCAATTAGGAGATTCTGCTTTTCATCTGACGCTAAGCATGAAATTCCAGAAGGCAATTCTTGCTTGGATTTAAATACATCGAAACCATTTTTAATTGATCCTCTAAAATGATGAAGTGGTTCTCCTTCTGTGTATACAAAAAGGTTTTCGCCGATCAAATGAAAGTACTTTATCGACTTTTTCGAATCGAAAAACTTGACCGGATCTTGATTTTGATCAAGAAAATAAATGGAATTAGTGGTGCTGAATAAAAATCCAGAATCTGTATGTTGGCAATGCTTTACTTCCTCATTTAAAGTCGAGTTAATCTGACGCAATTGATTCTGATCGATATCAAAAGCGAACAGCTGATCTCTTGCTCGAATTAAAAATTGCTTTTGCTGATCTCCATAAACTTCATCAATTGATATGTCTCGTAGATCCAGTGAAGAAAATTCAGAATTTGGTAATTTGAAAATTCCACGTTTTACATCAAATAATAAAAGACCATTTGAGGTCCCTGTTAAAAGTAAACTATCATTTACTTCAGCCACACAATTTATAACTGACCCGAATGATTTCAACTCACCTTGAGGTTTAAATTGTATAAACTCTGATCCGTCAAATCGGTTTAAGCCATCAATTGTACATAACCACATTAAGCCATCTTGAGTACTCAGAATATCGTATACAGTATTCTGGGACAATCCATCTCGAATATCAAAAGATCGAAACATTAAAGATTCGCCATTCTGACTAAATAAGCCCTGAACAAGAATGCAGAGTATAAAAGAAAAAGAAAGCTTTAAATAAATTGTCCTCATATTTCACTTATGAACTCAAATAATAGTTGAGGTCTAAAGTCATTTAAATCAAGAAGACTACAAGATAAGTTATCCCTTCAATTCCTTAGGAATTCTACCGGTACGAATACATTCCGAACGTAATGGCCGACCAACAATCCTTTCCACCATTTTACCAACTTCAAGTAATCGATCAATGTCTATGCCCGTTTCGATTCCCATTTCATCCATCATGACAATCATGTCTTCGGTACTCACCAAACCGACAATGTTTGGGTCTTTATAATAGTATGAGCCCGTTCCAGCTACTGGGACTCCATCGACAAAATTTGCTGGCTGTCCACCTATTCCGCCCATAGTAGATTCAAAGGTGTTCATGCCTGCTTGCAAGGCGGCCAAAACATTTGCTAGTCCCCATCCTCTAGTTGTATGAAAATGAACGATATGTTTTTCTGGTGTTGGAATCGCATCCAGAAGCATAGAGAAATATCGGTAAACCCTATCAGGAGAAGCTGACCCATCGTGATCCGCATGTTCGACATCATGAACACCTATATCGAACCATCTTTGGGTAAACTCCACAGCTTTTTCCATTTTGGTTGGGCCAGCAATTGGACAACCCCATATCGTGCTCACTGTACCATTAACTTTTATTCCCGCATCATTTGCTCTTGGAATATAGCTTTCACACATTTTCCAATAGTCCTCTAAACTTAATCCAGAGTTTTTAATGTGATGTGCCTCGCTCGTTGAGACCATTACTAAAATTCTATCTGGACCATAGCCTTCCTCTTTAGCACGAATTGCACGCTCGATTGATTTTTCACGAATGGTCACAGCAGTTAAACAGACATCGTCTAGAAGGTCTCGAACTTTTTTACTCGTTCGAATACCTTTCATAACCTCATCGGCGTCTTGAAACTGAGGCATGCCATTTGGGTTTCCAAAATTGGTGACTTCGATGTTTTTAAATCCACAAAGGATTAATTCTTCCGCTAACCAGATTTTGGCTTTTGTAGGTATAAATTTTTCTTCGTGTTGGAATCCATCTCTTACCGTGATGTCTCCGATAGTTACTTGTTTAGGATAATTCATGAGCTCTTTACATTGGTTTTTACAATGGACTATCCGTAGTGTTTTTAAGGCGGTAAATGTATTAAACCCCTTTCACAATGGAAAGTTTAAATACAAAAGCTCCACCGATAATTTATCAGTGGAGCCAAAGCACATCAAACTTACCTAGAAACTAAATCTTAACCCTAAACTTATAATATTCGCCGAAAGGCCAGTACTTCTATCAAAATGACTATACTTAAGGTCTATGCCGTCCAACACCATTCTTCGTTCGCCCAAAAACGGCATCTTAAACGAAGTGATTCCATCTGCTTTTCCGAATAAAATACCTAGACCATAATGATGGCTACTCAACTCTGACAAATCATAATCAGAAGTATAAAATTCATCTCCTGCACTGGCCACTTGGTAAGGAGCAAAATGATCGATCGCCGTTTGAGTATGGAATCGATAGTGCGGGTAGATCGCAAAAAATCGATTTATTTTAAAGGGCATCTCTATACTTGCGGTATGTGCCTGCATCCCCCAATCATCCCAATAATATCTATAATAAGTCCGAAGAATAACTCGATCTGATACATAGGCATTCATCTTAACGCCAAGAGGTATTTTCAACCGTGTCCCAGGTAATCTTTCAATATCATGTGTTATCTGATCAGAAAAATAAACCCGATGGAATGGTGTCGACAATAGTCCATTCATATATGTGGCTTCCGCCAAAAATGACATGTGCACTCTCCTATTAATTACCTTGTTTAAATTAAAAGCGGCATTATAGGATTGTCTCTTATCAGTATCCACGCTTACTCGACCTCTTAATTCTTCTGGCAAATAAATAGCCCACGTATCATAAAAGGCTTGGGTATTTAATCCGATCAGCGTGTTTTTATCTTGGGATAACCAAGAATAATTAAAGCCTAGGTTTAATGAGCTATAGTCGTACTCTGCACTTCCTCCTATTCGAAAACCAAACTCTTGATACTCGTCTTTAGAATATTGTGCACCAATGGCAAGTTGTGCACGTACATCACTACTACTATCCGAAGATCTTATGTTATCAATGTTATCTGTCGATGCGGATGAATAATAGTCATAAGCTAAATCTAAATTCCATTTCCATTGTGGGCTAGTCGGAAAGCTCACTTTAATCTTTTGTGTAAAATCTGTGAGTTGCTCTGTTCCCATGCCTCCGGTCACTGCTGCGTTATTCCCATCTTGCGAATAGTAACTACTGAGAAAGTCTATGTCTATTTTCTTCCAGTCTGAGGGTTCATAAATGACCTGTGTCATCTCAGTGGAATCTTTGAAGTTGTGATCTTCGTTAGATTCGTCTCCAGTATATTTTCTAAGCTGTGCCTTTACATCTTGTAAAAACATAAAGAACACAAATACGATTGTTAAAGCCGTTAATTGCATCCGCAACCTCCTCCTACTTTACCTCC
>JAHDBE010000007.1:34875-35991 GCA_020630555.1 Saprospiraceae bacterium | reverse complement strand
GATTAGGATAATTAAACACATTCGAAATCATTTCTTCTCGAATCACTCTAAAGTTGACCTCATATTCATTTTCTCCAGAAAAATTATTTGAAGGATCTTTCGCCTGTACAAAAAGCTTGTACGTTCCTTCTTCTAAAAACTCGGGAGAGTATAGTAATAAGGCAACATTATCTTCTCCGCTATCAGCAGGAATAAAATCTATCTCTGTTGAGTTAAGAGGAATATTCGTGTAGTTTCCGTTAGGGTCTTCAACCGCTAATTCAAACAAGCTAATATCGTTTAATAAGAGATATTCATTTTCATCTCGCAATTCAATTCGAATTGTTGGTTTAGGACTAACAATATCTCCATCTAAAATCCGAACACCATCAAAGGTGACATCAAGTAATGGATTTCGCTTATCACGCTCCACATAAAACGGGATTTGCCCAATGTTGTTAAAATGATATAACTCCGGTTGGTCATTAAATGGGTTGGCTTCTATGGTTAATATGTTATCTCCTGGGATTTCTCTTGTATCATAGTCTAAAATTAGATTTACGTGTCCATCGACGGGGACAGTTCCATATCGTCTAAAAATGTTTTGCTCTGAATTGTCTTCTTTAGTAATGGTATACTTTACGTAAAGACTGTCCATGTTATATGGACTAATATTGTCGAAAGATATATTCAGATTTAATGTCGCCCCTTGTCTTAAAGTATCGCTTTCAAAAGTGTACGTGTTAGCCGGATTTAAAGCACCTTCAGGTACACATTTATAAAGGACTCTCCAGTAGTCCAGATTTGGCGGTGTCCTTTGAACCGTATCTTGTGTGATAAGCTCAAGTTTTAATCTTGAATATACTGTTGGGTTAATGTTGTCTAATGGATACTCTGTTTGAGTTACATTTTCAAAAAGCAAATCTTCTGTGTTATCCTGCTTAACACCATATATGTTTAATGAAATACTATCCTGAATGGGGTTCAAGTCATCTAAACTCCATATTAATTTATCCCACATAGCGGCAGGACCTACATATACTGAACCTAGAGACCCATGATCCCATTTACCTTGAACATTAATAGTTTTCGTTGTTTCTTCACCTGGATCTCCAAAGATTTCCTGCGTCGGATAAC
>JAHDBE010000007.1:0-34865 GCA_020630555.1 Saprospiraceae bacterium | reverse complement strand
TACATACGGAATAGAACCCAATTGCTCTAAATTTCTAATGTCTTCGGCACCTTGTGATTCAAGGACGGAGTATAAAGATTTACCTAAAGTGGCTTCATCTTGTGCCCATTCTCCTGGTAAGTAATCTGTATTCGTTTTATTAACGGTCATAAAAATGACAATATGCCCGTTAGGAATCTGTTCTAGGAAATCAATCGCTTTTTCTCTATTCGTTTCGCTATTAGTCCAAAATGGAAAAACGGCCCAAGGGCTAGCCCAAGATGAAGCTATTGTACTTCCTAATTCACCAGGAGGATGGTTTTCCCAAGGTTCGCCTGAAATGGGATCAATAACAACCATCTGAACACCCGCTTGAACTTCCCCTCCAAAAGATAAATAAATATATGGTTCATTATTTATCGTAACCTCAGGCAAGACATTAGGAAAAATTCCTGTTTTGATTCTTATCTCCCGAAGGTTGCTAACGTATTCTAATACCCGACTTTCTTCAGGTAAGTCTATATTTTCAAATTCATTTTTATTTATCTGATAAAAGTGAGATTGGTTCCAACCATCCTGGCCATTCTCAAGATATAGAAACGAACTGGTTCTCCATCTCAAATCAATTCCAGAGATAACTGGCGTAACTCTCCAATAATAGACCGTATTGTTTATTAATTCTAAATTAGGTGACCATTCTATGAGTCCGCCTTCTTGCTCTCCTTCTTTTCTTAATTTAAGAGGACTATCAAATTCTTCCGTTGTATCTATCTCTATAATATACTGCTGCAGTTCATAAAATGGATTTGAAGTGCCAGCAACCAATTTCACGGGATTTGTATTTGTTATACTAAACTCTTTTGGAGCCAATGGTCTCAAGTCATTAGAAGAAACATAAAAGCGAATCCCTTCATTACCGTTAACGGATAATAGACGATTGTTAAGTTCGGCCGCAGGTGCTGGGACCTCTTCTATATTGTTTAATGGGTCTAAGCTTACTTGAATGGTATTGTATCCCACTGAAGCTTCCTCGAAAATCGGCACTTTCACTTCAACCTTCCGTCTTACTGAAGGTGTAGGAATTTTTAAAGAAGGTAAATTGACTTCAGTTCCATTAGGTAATTGGAGGACTATGTCAATATCCAAGCTGTCCGGTGTATAAAACCCTACATTAATTATTTCAAAACTAAAATCAATACTATCTGTCGAACTACTTATAATACTTGGAGAAACCTCTGATTTCGTTCTATCAAAAGTATAGTCTACTCCGGCATGTGGATGTAATTTTATGGCAGGATCCCCGTGGAAAGTAAATTGCTGCGTTAAGGTTTCTCTTGCCAAGTCTCCTTGCGTATAATTATCCTCAATAGCTTGTCTTAAGGCTAAACCTACTTCCTGGCCATACATGCCACTACCAAGATGTCCATAGATACTTCTTCCTAGATTATATTGTGTTGTAGCAAATGCCGTTCCCGAAGCTGCTAAAAATGCTACAGCGGCCTTGTCCTCTATTAAAACAAAGTTTTCACTTAATCCAAATTCGTTTGACGAGTGAATGTTTCCTGAATAGCAACCCAAAGAAGTGATTATCGGGTAACGTCCATAATTATTGTACTGCGTCGCATCTTCAAGACTGAAATCAAATGTCCCTACTGCAGAGTGTCCGAAAAAAGTTAACAATGCTGTTCCTTCATCAATTAAGTTTATTATCTCCTCAGATGTTGCTGTCTGTAAAGGATCCGAACTTGTTTTCTGAAATGTAATAACATCCGCACCAAATTGGCTTAACTCAATTATCTGCTCCATATTTCCTAGCCAACTTTTAATTATGGCCTGTAAATCTGCATCCCCTCCACTTAAGTGAATTATCCTCTTCATCCACATTTTGTCCTCACTCTGTTCTATATTCTGTGGTGAATCATGAAGCTCCACTTTCTCTAAATAACTTTCAATCTGATCTGTATTCTTACATGCTAACCTACCTACGGCAATCGAAGGAACTGAAGTCGTAATCGGAGCAAACAATAAATTATCACTTCCTGGCGACCCATAACTTGGAACGTAAAAACCGTTGGCAATAGCGTCACTGAGTTGCTCAGCGGTTCTAATTTCCCTGTATTCTCTTCCCTTTCCAATAATAAATGCAAAGTTTAATTCTGGCCATACCGTTCTTGCATATTGACTAAAATTTCTAATCGCCAATGAATGCCTCTCTACACCATATCCAAAAACATCATAAACATCTTCAACATTTACCACGAAGGTATTATGTTCGCCTCCCTCAATAGAGCTCCTGTAATTTTTATAATCGTCCACACGGTTGTCCTGTCGTAACCTTTCTGAAGTCAACATAAGATAATTAGCATCAACCTCGTCAATGTTTAAAAGCTCAGTGGATTTAATAGAATAATCTGTTAATATTCCGCTTGATGAATTGACCAAAACAATATTTCTGTCATTTGTGTTGGCAGGCAAAAGTAAATTCACCATGTCGTTCTCTATTGCTCCTTGATACACAACGCCATTGGTCACATCATAGAACCAAACCTCATTTCCCGTAACATCAAAATTTTGTACTTCAATGTATTTATTCGAAAACCCACCTTGAACAGTAAACTCATATGAACCGCTTCCATCAAATACATAGGCTCTAGGATAATCGAGCTCTGCATAAGCGACTACCGTTCGATCAAAATTATCCGTAGTCCCTAATATTTCTAACTTGGTATTGCTGGATAAATCGTTAATATCAATATCGATCGCATATTGTCTAACCTTATGGTCTAAGTATTCGTCAATCTGCTCAAGATTGTTATTCACCGAAATCTGTACTATGTGATTTCCCGAATTTGCGCCTGTTCTAACTCTAACTTGTGGGTTGGGTCCCGTATTTACGATATTATCCGCAGGTATGTTTATGGTTTGCTTCTTTGCTAAATTAGATCCAAAGCCTTCAGAAAAATCAAAATAAGAATATCGTACATTGTCACTGCCACTATACGTTGGTTTATAGTGATTGTCTTGATACAATACCTGTTCTGTATGGATGTAATATGATTCAGGGTTCGGTAAGTTTCCAGTCAGGTTGTTATCACCAATTGAGATTCTTGAGTTTTGAGAATTCGAAGGATCCCAAGTAAGAAAATATGTTGAAGTATCGGTAAATAAGCTGTATTCTGGATTCAACATCATCGTTTCCCAGTCCTGATACATAAACTTGTCCAGTTCTCCTTTATTTCTCTGCCCATAAAAGTCAATGAAATCTCCAGGACCAAAACTTCCTTCGGTGCTGGTTCGTATTGGAATTTCCTGACCAAAATAGAACATCTGTAGGTTTGCCCCACTTGTCTCATTAATCGGAAACCCTGCATTCAATAAGTCTGAATAATTAATTCGATAAATCCCATCTTCAGCCAACTTGACCTTATAATAATCTTTATCATAATCAATCCACTCATTTCCATATAAAGTTTGCCCACCAGGTAAAATCATTTGAGCATTCAAAAGACCTGAAGTCACGATTAAGAACGTGAAAAGAATACTTGCTTTTTTCATATTCTGATCAAAATTTGAAGAACACACATTAATAAATTTTACAATGTGTTTTTCGTTAATTATTAGTTTCTTGGGTTGGCTTTAGCGTCTTGTAGATCTGCCAAATTTACATATAAAACAGCGTTATATAGGTTTTTATTTGGACATTTAAGGCGAAATTCAACATTAAGACACCTTAGAGACCTTCATCACTTAGTCACTTGTGTGTTTTAACATTTTATAATTAGCTGGTTTTTAATTTAATATTGATTTTATAGAGGCTTTATTGTACATAATACTCGTTTTAATTGCAGTTCAAACTTTTTACTGGTTTGTCCTAAACGCTACTCTTTTTTTTCACAGAGATAAAAGCACCATATCTGAGCATAAAGTTTCTATTCTAATTTGTGCAAAAAATGAAGCAACTAACCTAAAGAACAATCTGCCTCTTTGGATAAACCAAAATGATTCTAACTTCGAAATCGTCGTGGTGAATGATTTTTCCATTGACGAAAGTCAAATAATACTAGATCAGTTCATCGATAATATTACGGTCGTTACCCCTTCTGAAGATCAATTAGGAAAAAAACTAGCTTTATCCAATGGCATTAAAGCCTGCACTGGAACGCAAATTTTATTAACTGATAGCGATTGTGTGCCCGCTACAAAATACTGGGTCAAAAACATGAGGTTTTCTTCAGATAATACGAATCTGAAATTAGGTCATGGACCCTTTCGCCCTGAGAGGAATTGGGTAAATCGTTTTGCTCGGTTCGAAAACTTACTTACTGCTATACAATATTTATCCTTTGCAAAACTAGGCATGCCCTATATGGGTGTTGGCAGAAACCTTTCATATTCTAAAGAACTTTTCGAAAAATATGGATTAAGCAATCATCGCCATATTGTCTCTGGAGATGATGATTTATTTGTACAAGAAGCCAGAAAAACATCAAATGTCGAAGTTTCATTAAATCCAGAAGGGTTTATGTACTCGCCTTCTAAATTGTCCTTATCTGATTATATCATTCAAAAAAAACGGCACTTAAGTACATCTGTAAACTACAGTACAATTCATAAACTTATCTTGTCCATAAACCCAGCTTTACAGATTACCATTTATCTCATTCTTTTGATTTTTATTCTCTCGGGGTTGTGGTCGGTTTTTTTCACACTTCTAGGAATTAAGTGGTTTGTCCAGATGCTCATTTTTGTACCATCGTCGTTTAAGTTACGAGCATCTATATTACACCTGTTTCCGATTGTAGATTTTTTGTTTTTTATTTATCTCATTTACTTTATTCCTGCGGCTTTCGCCAATAAATCAAAGACATGGTAGACATCGAGATCATCGAAAAATATTTTGAGTTAGATGGGATTCAATACCAAAAACTAAAAGAACTTGGCCCTCTCTACAAAAATTGGAATCAAAATATTAACGTGATATCTCGGAAGGATATCGACAATTTATATATTCACCATGTCCTTCATAGTTTGTCCATCGCTAAATTCTTAAATTTCATGCCTGGTTCGAAAGTCTTGGACCTTGGTACAGGGGGTGGTTTCCCCGGAGTTCCTTTAAGCATCTTATTTCCAAAAGTCGACTTTACATTAATAGACGGTACATCAAAAAAATTAAAAGTTATTGAGGCCGTTAAATCTGAGCTTGCCTTAGACAATTTAAAAACGGTACATACTCGTGCAGAAGATTATCACGGTAAATTTGATTTTGTTGTTACTCGAGCCGTTGCTCGTTCCGAAAAACTTTTTAATTGGTCCAGACGGTTCTTTAAGACCAAACACCAACATAGCATCCCCAACGGAATAATTGCTTTAAAAGGCGGACTACTAAAAGAAGAACTTGATGAGCTCGGTAAAGGTGTTTTCTACGAATCTACCCCACTATCAAATTTCTTCGAAGAGCCCTTTTTTAAGGAAAAACATATTGTTTATATTCAAGCATAATGTTAAGGGACTTTTTAAATTATATCCTCTATACCTCACCTAACTATTCATTGAAAGTTGGGCAACTTATCATCTTCCTTTTTGGGGCATTGTGCGTTATTTCTATTTATAGAATAGTTACCCTTTTTTGGCTTAAATCAATTATCAACAAATACCCTGTCGAACCAAAGCCATCCCAAAGAATTAAAAGAATCGCTTTTTATACGACATTATTACTGATTGGTCTTATCGGCATATGGAGCCTTGGCCTTAATCGTACTGTCGTTTCTCAAGGTTCATATGATATTAAAGTAAGTCTTGTTTTTGAAGCCCTTTTAATTATCCAATTAGCAAGGATTTTTGATTGGTTCATTTCTAATGTATTTATACATAATTACTACACCAAAAGAGATGAGTTATATAAAAAACAAGATAATCGACCGTTTACTGATTCAGAATCTAATGCGGCAAAAATAGTCCAATACATAGTCTATGCTTTTTCTGCCATTTTAATTCTTAGAAATTTCGGTCTCGATTATCAATTATATGACATTGAATATGAAAACAAAACCATCAGTTTTCACTTAACAAATGTCATAAGTGCCGTATTAATAATACTTCTTGCGCGCTTGATCATTTGGTTTATTACTCAACTTTTTCTTTATGGTGTATATCGTAGAAATGGGATTGCCGTAGGTTCGCAATATGCCATAAATCAACTTTTAAAGTATGTCATTTATGTTATAGCGGTCGTTTTGGCCCTACAGAAGCTAGGTATCGATATGACTTTAATTTTAGGTGGAGCTGCGGCCTTGCTAGTTGGTATCGGTCTAGGACTACAACAGACCTTTAATGACTTCTTTTCAGGGATTGTCCTTCTCTTTGAACAGTCTGTTTCCGTAGGAGATATTCTTGAAGTAGAGGGAAAGGTCGGAACCGTAAAAAGAATTGGTTTGAGATCCTCTGTTGTCGAAGTAAGAGATAACATTTCCTTAGTTGTACCTAATTCAATACTTGTCAGTAACTCTGTAATAAACTGGAGTCACTTTGATGATAAGGTTCGATTTCACATCTCTGTCGGTGTAGCCTATGATAGCGATCCTGAATTAGTAAAAAAAATACTTCTTGATGTGGCTAAAGAATCTACGTATATTTTAAAGTTCCCTGCCCCTTTTGTCCGTTTAATGAACTTTGGTGACAATGCTCTTGATTTTACCCTTTACTTTTTTTCAAGAAGTTTTTTAATGATCGAAGACGTTAAAAGTGATTTGAGGATGGAGCTCACAAAAGCTTTTAGAGCTCATAACATAAGTATTCCTTTCCCCCAAAGAGATATTCATATTCGTACTGACGAATCAAGTTCGGACTCCAATAACTACAGATAAATACTCAGCCACCGCGAAATGTGATTTGAGCAATACTCCTACATACGGCTGGATGCCCTTTACGTACAATCGCTTAGGCGAATAATTTGTATTTAATTTAAAATAAACAGGATCTCCAGTCTTTTTTTCCGGGATATCTAAATAATAACCCAACTGAAAACGAAAGGAAATGTCTCCCATAAAAAGTTCATCTGCCATCACTAAGCTTACTCTAGTCGCTCTATCTTTGGCAATGTTTTCATCTGTATAAATTTGGCGTTGAAACTCATATATCCCTGAGTGGTACTCGTACTCAAAACCCGCTTCCAAATATTGAAATGGCGATAATTTAAATATCCCTAGAACAGTATAAGTATTTACCGGATACCTAGGACCATCAGGCACGATGTTGTTTGAAAAACCAATTCCTGTCTGCAATAAAAAGCCATATTTCCTACTTAATAAAACATCTTCCTTATAGCGACTTGAGTCAAAAGGTGTTTCTATAAATCGATGTCGCAGACCTAAATGAATTCCAAACGAATTTATTCCGCTATTGGGACTTACCGTCAATCCATTAGAAAAATGATTCGCTGAAACACTCAAGCTTAACTGAGTTCTATTATTAAAATCGTAAGACGAAATGAGCCTAAGGAGGGTTCCGTTGTTCCAGTGCGAACCTATAGCGTTATTTCTAGGATTGTCGTTTACGTCGTAGGTCTTTGTTAGATAAGCAATCCCAACACCAAAATGAATTTGTGTTATAAATCTGTTAGTCTTGAATACCTCAAACCTAGCACCCGGAATTAGTGCAAAAGCATGGCCCAGTTGGTTTTTATTACCAAAATCAACGTAAAGTAAACTGAGGTCTAATTCTGGCTTTCGCCAATATCTTTCCCAGTTACTATACCCATAGCTCTCCCTTATAATACTCCATTGAATTATTTTTCCTATTCCTGGATTCTCGTAATTCAGGTCCTCTTTGTGTTTAACTACTTGACCAATTCCAATATCTAGAGCCCCAGAATAATTTTGTGAAACCACCAGTTGAAGAACACTAAAAAACAAAATGAGACTAAGTAAAAATCTCTTCATGCTTATATGGGATAACTCCTTAGAAAACTTTCTGTTTTTACCATGTCGTCATGCATTAAGCGATCTGTTTTTAAAAAACGTACTTCTTTTCGATAGTTTGACAACATGGTTTCTAAGACTTTCGAACTTTTCTTTGGTCTTCGAAATTCGATCGCCTGACCAGCCGTAAAAAGTTCAATGGCTAGAAGTCTATAAATATTCTCAACAACCCTTTTGCACTTAGTTCCCGCGTTTGCTGCCATACTCACATGATCCTCTTGACCTTTACTAGAAGTTATAGAATCGACAGAAGCTGGGTGACAAAGCTGTTTGTTTTGACTCACAATGGAAGCCGCTGTATATTGGGTTATCATAAATCCAGAATTTAATCCTGGTTCTTTTACTAAAAAGTCGGGCAATCCTCGATCACCATTTACAAGTTTAAAGGTTCTTCTTTCAGATATACTTCCTAATTCTGCGATGGCAATAGAGAGATAATCCAAGTTCAGTGCCATTGGTTGTGCATGAAAATTCCCTCCCGTCAATATTTTATCTTTTTCAGCAAAAATGTTTGGGTTATCAGTCACAGCATTGAGCTCTCTTTCTACTATTGTTGCGACATGATCTATGCTGTCCTTTGTCGCCCCATGTACTTGTGGAATGCATCGAAAAGAATATGGATCCTGGACCCAATTTTTTTTCGCTTTCGCGAAAGTTGATCCTTCAAACAGTGCTCTAAATATTTTGGCGGTTTCTATTTGACCTTTTTGGCCTCTAATTCGATGAATGTCTTCGTCAAAAGGTTCATAGTTACAGAGATATGATTCTGCTGATATGGCCGCAACATAATTACTAAGTCTATATAATTTACGAGCATGTAAAATACTCCATATGGCAAAGGCTAATGAAAACTGTGTGCCATTTAACAGGGCAAGTCCTTCTTTTGCTCTTAAAGTCATTGCACTTAAACCAGCCTTCTTATACATTCTCCCAGTAGACATTCTTTTTCCCTGATAATAAACCTCGCCTCTCCCTATTAGCATTAGACTCAAATGGGCCAATGGCGCTAGGTCCCCGGATGCCCCTAACGAACCCAACTCATAAATTACAGGAGAAACTCCAAGGTTGTAAAGTTCTATAAGTCTTTCAACCAATTCTAGTCTTACCCCAGAATACCCAAAACTCAAACTTTTGATTTTCAAAAACAGTATCAATCTCGAAATTTCTTCTGAAATCATTTCTCCGCTACCACAAGCATGAGACAAGACAAGGTTTTCTTGTAGTTGAGAAAGGTTCACTTCTGATATTTTTTCATTACACAGTGCCCCGAAGCCCGTGTTTATACCATAAAATGGTTTTTCGCTTTTTTCGAGCTTTTTCTCCAAATATTTGCGACATCTTTTAATTTGAGTTTTACTCTCTCTGTCTAATTGAAGTTTCGTATCAGCTAATGTCAGTTTTTCGATGTCATCAAGTGATATCCATTGATTAGATATTTTCATCGCTTTGTTCATTGCCAGAGTGTTATGCTACGAAAATATAGTTTTATTAATGTTCTGCGTTAATACTTCTGATTTAGCCGTTAAACAATAGTTAAACTCTCGAGCTTGTGGCCATAAATTTTATACATATCGCGTTGATAAACAGACCCTTATGAGAAAGTTCGTCTTAGCCATTGATTTAACATAAGAAACTTTCTTTTCGCACTTTAAGTCTTAAGTAATAAAGGACCCTATAAAATTGTAATTTTGGGGTCCGCATTGACAAACATAAACTAATGCCATGTTGAAAAAACTGATTTTTACGCTTCTGACAGTAGCTTTTCTTGGATTTACAAGTGACGCTCAACGAATCGCCGTAGTAGATATTAACGGTCTTTTAGAAACCATGCCAGAATACAATACTGCCCAATCTGAGTTGAATCGTATTTCATCTGAATGGCGTCAAGAAATTGCCCAAGAATACGACAAGATTAAGAGTATGTATAATAAGTATCAGGCAGAACAAGTCCTGTTATCTGAAGATGTAAGAAAACAAAGAGAGGATGAAATAATCGCCAAAGAAGAAGAGGTAAGAGAAATGCAAAAAAGACGTTTCGGCCCTGAAGGTGATCTATTTAGAAAAAGACAGGAACTAGTTAGCCCAGTCCAAGACAAGGTCTTTGCGGCTATCGAAGATTACGCAGAGGAAAAAGGCTACGACATAATTTTTGACAAAAGCGGCCAAGCGGGTATTCTTTTCACCTCTGATGAGTTTGACAAAACCGAAGCCATTAGAAAAAGACTTTAAACTGATAATCCACAAATCATGAACAAATATATTTTAAGTATAATCACCTGCTTTATATTGTTTGCTACAACAAACAGCTTTGCCCAAAAAGTAGGATATGTAGATACGCAATCTTTGATTCAGGCAATCCCTGAAGTGAAGGAAGCCAATACGAATATTGAAACTTATAAGGCTCAACTTCAAAAGAAAGGTCAAGAAATGGTCAAGGCTCTTCAGGCTAAATACCAAGACCTTGAACGTCGTCAGGCTCAAGGTGATATCTCACCAAAACAACTAGAGGCTGAAGCATCAAAACTAAAAGAAGAGGAAGCCACACTAGCTCAGTTTGAACAAACCAGTTCTGAAAAAATACTTAAGAAAAGTGAGACGCTACTTAAGCCTTTAAGAGATAAAATACAGCAGGCAATAGATGACGTGGCTTCCGAAAATGGTTTTGCATATATTATTGATTCGTCTTTCGGAGTTATTCTATATGCTGATCCGTCAGCGGATGTAGGAACATTGGTGAAAGCTAAGTTAGGTCTGTAAATAGGTTTTGAACGCGACCTGCCCAATTGGTGTTTTTGATTCAGGGATTGGCGGACTGACCGTAGCAAGTGCAATACGTCGGGCCTTACCTAATGAAAGCATACTGTATTTTGGTGATACCGCGCATCTACCATACGGTGAAAAATCTGCCGACGCTATACGGTATTATTGTATACGTATTAGTCAGTTTTTACTTGATCATGATTGTAAAATGATCGTCCTTGCCTGTAATTCGGCTTCTTCCGCAGCATATGATATTCTGGTTGACTTCTTTAAAAACAAATCTCTTTTTGTTAATGTCGTCGACCCTTTGGTAAAGCTTGCTCAAAAAAAGGAATATAAAAAAGTAGGAGTGATTGCTACAAAAGCAACGATAAGTTCAAATGCATACAGATCAAAACTTGTCGCAGCAGATCCCAACAAAAATGTGGTACAACTTGCTACACCTTTATTGGTCCCCATGATCGAAGAAGGATTTTACAATGACAACATTAGTGAACAAATTATTCACAAATATTTGTCTGATGACTCATTACAAAATTTAGATGCGTTATTGCTTGCGTGTACCCATTACCCGCTAATTAGAAAACACATTGAACAGTACTATAAGGGTAAAGTCGACGTCATAGATTCTGCCGAACCTGTTGCTGTGGAGGTAAAAAGACTATTAAGCGAAAAAGCTCTTTTAAACAATTCTCAAAAGCCAGTTCATCGGTTTTTTGTTTCTGATTATACGCGGTCCTTCGAAGAAACAACGAAGTTATTTTACCCAGAAAATATTTCATTAGAAGAAGTCTCTATTTGGTAAAAACATAGATATGAAACCTTTAAGTCTAACACTGTTTATTTCTTTTTTGTCTGTTTTTGGCTTTAGCCAAAATTATTCTGAAACCATCGTAGAAGGCGCAGACCGATATACCAAATCAAAAAAAATCGGGCGCTATGATCTTTCTGTAGAAATGATGCATCCTGTTATTGTAGAAAAAGGGGGAGGAAAAGAAAGTATGTTGGAAATTATAAAGAACGAACAAGACATGCTTTTAGATCAAGGTTTTGAAGTATTAGAAACAACCACATTGCTTCCATTGGAACCTGTATCGACAAATTCAAATTTGCATTGTTTGGTACCTCAACTGATTGTTTTAAAAGTAGGTGAAGCTAAATTTCGATCAAAGCGATGGATTCTTGCAAGCTCACCCGACAATGGTGAAAACTGGTATTACTTAAACCTGGATGCCTATACTAATAAGAGTATAAAAATATTCTTCCCTGATTGGAATGAAGAGCTCGTAATTCCGGCTCCTGAGCCCGCAACAATGATTGAAGAATAACTACCAAACTTTTTCAACATTAGGGTTTCTTACCCATTTGGACCAGTTTTTATCATAGGTATGAATTTTGTTGGTTGGATTGCCTTCCTTATCTACAACCTCGAACCCCTGGTTTACCCACTCAAAAATGCTTCCGAACAAGTTGTATACCTTTTGAAAACCTTGTGCTTTTAATTTTTCACCTAATTTTTCACTTCTAAACCCAATAGAGCAGTATAAAACTATAGGTTGTGACTTGTCTAGACTATTTAAGAGTTCATTTTTTATGGAATTATAGCCGATATGCTGTGCTTTGGGTAAATGGCTTGTTTCGAATTCTTTTAATTCTCTCGCATCCAATATCGTATATCGCTCATAGTCGGAGTTTAGATCTTCAACAGAAAGCAAGGGAACTGAAAAACTCAAATAATTCTCCACCTCGGCTTCAAATGCAGGACTCTTTGTATATAATCCTTTTTGGCCTAGAGCCAAAGAAGCATAAAAAGTGAAAATTATTATTACCGCGTGTTTCATATTAGCTTTTTTGGTCCTGTTCCAACTTGATCATAGACAATTCTACCATCAACACACATGGGTTTTAACTCTGAATTAATCCAGGATTGTACTTTATCTTTCTGGTGATCGGGATACATAAGGTGAATATTGGGCCCTGCATCTAAACTAAAAAATACATCAAGGTCAGTATCTCGTCTAAATCCTCTAATTGTATTGATAAGTTTTATCGTTTCTGGTTCCATTAAAATGTATGAAGGTTCCGAGCACATCATTAAGGCATGAAGAACAAGGGCTTCGTTTTCAAGTATGTTACCCAATAATTTAATATCACCATTCTTTAAAGCATGTAATGTTTCAATCATTCGGTCATTCGCTAGCTCATAACGAGCAGGAGCAAATCGGTTATCTACCATTAATTGATGCCCAGCAGAGGAAGAAACAGATTTCTTTTTATCACTAACAATGAGAATGTCGTTGTGAAGTGTTTTAAATATGTCGTCTATATCTATGCACGGTATTGCGTATTCGTTGTGGGAGTCTGAAATTTTCGCGTGCTCTCCCCAAATGGCCGCATAAGGATAAATTGATCTGCAGGCGGATCCACTTCCTAATCGGGAATAAAAGCTGGCTTTCCTCTTAAATTCATCCTGATTTGTTTTCTGACCAGTAATGTTTTCTTCAATATCACACAAACACAGAACAAGGGCAGACATTCCAGATGCCGAGGACGCAATACCGGAAGAATGAGGAAATGAATTTTCGGTTTCGATTTTTAATTTGACATGAGCTAACCATGGAAGTCTCGGTATTAAAGACTTAAGAAAGTTTTCTATTCTTAATGCAAAAGACGGCTCTTCTTTTCCTTCAAATAAAAAAGAGTCAACTATATCACCTCCATCGTTAGGTCTGGTTATATACGAAACGGAAGTTTTAGTAAAAGCATTGTTTAAAGTAAAACTGACCGACGGGTTTCTAGGGAGTTGCTCTCCATATTTACCCCAATATTTGACGATAGCAATATTTGACGGGCTTTTCCATGTGACCGAACCTGAAAGACCTGATTCAATTGGTGGCATTATTTCTCTATTTTCTTGACGTATTTCAACTCTCCAGGGTTTCTTATTTGATATGACAAATCAAAGTCCTGTAAAACTGCGTCCAAGATAGGGTACTTTCCTAGATTATAACCTTCTTTTAGATCATAGCTGTAAAGCTTACTGAAGTTGTGCCAATAAAAAGCGGTAAATCGGCCTTTTAATCCTTTTATTAAATCATACATTTTTTGATCTAACTCACGTTCAATCATCTTGATCATTATCTTCCCTTGAAGTTTGGTCAGCTTTCTTAATGGTTGCTCAAACTCTGCTTTGAGCTCATCGTTTAGTCTTTTTATTTCCTTCTTTCGTTCTTTTTTCGATAAGTGTTCGGAGGCATATTCTAGTTCTCTAAATATTCTAACTGCCTCTTGTGCGTATGGGAAAACCTTATTGGCATATCTTCTAAATTTTAAGTACTTGCGATAGTCTTCATCCGAGTCGAATTTTCGCATGGATGTAATACTTATGTCTTCAAGGTCGGCCATAATTAAAGTGTCTCCTCCAGAAATTAGAGCAGAATATACTTTTCCTCTCAGTCTAACTTGCTCGACTTTAGGTTCCTCTGTAAACAAGGAATCTTCATTAATAATCATAGTGTCAAGAGCTTCCATCTTTACGGCACCTTCTGATAAATCAGGGATCGTATCCTGGGACCAGGCCACTTGAATAAAAAGACTTAATATGCCTATCGTTCGTAATCTCATACAATAGTTTTCCTAAATAGAAAACGGACTATTTTTCCTGCTTGTTACTAAAAATCTCTTAAGTATACCTTAAAATAGATTCTAAGATAAGGATTCACGCGCGCTGCTTTTACTAATTTTGCTTTGTGTTAAGACCATTAGCCCATATTATCTCCATTGTTTTTCATCCTCTTTTTGTCGTTCCGTACATTTTGGGGATTCTGTTTTTAGTAAATCCTTATTTGTTTAGCATCCAAGACCCAAAGGCCAAAGGGCTGCTTTTGATTTCCGTTTTCTTACTCAGCGTGTTTTTTCCCCTCTTTGGCATTGCTATGTTAAGATTAGTCGGTCTAAACAAAAGTATAACGATGGAAGATCGTGAAGAAAGAATAGGACCATTAATCATAACTGGAATATTTTATTTATGGCTTTTTGTAAATATTAAGAGCAACCCCTCTATTCCTGATGCTTTTGTGGCCTTTACTCTCGGTGCAACAATTGGCGTTTTTGCCGCATTTTTTATGAACAACTTTACCAAGGTAAGCCTACACGCCATTGGTGTTGGTGGGTTACTAAGTGGTATTCTCATGATATGCTCGCTTTTTAGTTATGATTCCTTTTTTCTTAACCTTGGTGTCTTTGGAGAGTATCTTGTACGCACAGACCTTTTAGTCATTCTGGCAATTGTCGTTGCGGGACTGGTCGGAACATCTAGATTATTGCTAAAAGCACATAATGAACAAGATCTTTATGGTGGTTTTGTCATTGGAATATTATCACAATTAATTGCATTTAATATTATCGTCTGATATGCAGGAATTAAAAGAAACCATCGAAGCCATTTGGGACAATCGAGAATTATTAAAGGAAGAAAAGTCACAAGCTGCGATTCGCGAAGTTTTGGATCACCTTGATTTAGGGGAGCTTCGTGTGGCAGAACCTACAACTGACGGATGGAAAGTAAATGACTGGGTTAAAAAAGCTGTTGTACTGTACTTCCCCATTCAGAAAATGGAAACGATCGAACTCGGTCCTTTTGAGTTTCATGATAAAATTCCTCTGAAGACGGACTACGCATCTAAAGGAGTAAGAGTCGTTCCGCACGCTATTGCTAGACATGGTTCGTTTTTAGAAAAGGGTGTCATAATGATGCCTTCATATGTTAACATTGGCGCCTGGGTAGGTTCGGGTGGTTGATACATGGGCGACTGTAGGCTCATGTGCCCAGATTGGAAGAAATGTGCACTTATCTGGAGGGGTGGGAATAGGTGGCGTATTAGAGCCTCTTCAAGCGACCCCTACAATCATAGAAGATGATTGTTTTATTGGCTCTAGATCAATTATTGTAGAGGGCGTACGTGTTAGAAAAGAAGCCGTCTTGGGAGCTAATGTCGTTTTGACCAAGAGCACGCATATTATTGACGTAAGTGGGCCAGAACCCATTACTTTGAAAGGCGAGGTTCCTGAACGTTCTGTTGTTATTCCAGGGAGTTATACCAAAAAATTTACTGCTGGCGAATACAACGTAAACTGCGCTTTAATAATTGGCAAAAGGAAAGAAAGTACGGACAAGAAGGTTTCTTTAAATGAAACTCTGCGAGAGTTTAATGTAGCTGTCTAATTGGCGTCATAGACGTCAATAATTGTTTTACAGGCCACAAAAATTATTTCTCTAGATACGGCAGATATTTCATTATCATCGTCGTTTTGTAACATGTCCTCAACAAATGCCAAAAGGTCTTCCTGAGGGTAAGTATCAAAAATAAAATCTAACTTTTCTCTGAAAGGTTTGTTTCCCATAGAATTAAATATCTCCCAATTTGAATCCTCATATGATTCTATTTGCTGGATGTCTATTTCTATATCCCCTTTGTCAAAACTTAAAACAATAACGTATAACATGTACCACAATAAATCGTATTCCTCTGACTTAAGCATGGAAAAGCTCTCAGAGAGCATAAACGCCGCTACGCTTTTTTGGTTTTCAAAAAACCCCTTGATGTCTAAGTCTATGTAATCCTTCCTTCCCTCGAGTTCTAATATTATGGATTCTATTTTCTTTTCTTCAATCATTAGTATCCTGCTTGTTCTTTTACCAAAAAGAAGCCATCCTCTCCCTGCTTTTGATACAAGGGCATTAAGATTAACGCATCATCTGGAGCTGTGATGATTCCTTTTCTATCCGTAGCGAGAATTTGTTCTTTTTTGACCGCTTGAAAATTTTCGAAACCCGGTAGCATTTCAAAATTATCCCCTTCCTCAATATTGTGACGATCAATAAGTCTTGCAACCTTAGGTAAGTCTTTAGAATACTCTATCAATATTTTATCGTGTTGGTTTTCGATATGTGCTGGGTCTACACAACCTATCGTTCTCATACAATTAGTGAGTCCCGCTATGGCTCTATTTATTGATAATGGGTCTGTGTGCTGACCTGATTCAAATGTGACGGCAGTAATCGGTACGTCAAAGTTTTCGTCCGTAAAGTAGTGAAGGGTTGTGCCTTTAATTCCATTTAACATCCCGAGGATTACCGGTGCATGTAATTCTAAAGCAATTTTGAGACTATTTTCTTCATCGTTTGGAATTGAAAATATCCCGCCTGTAGAAGACGTGGTATGAAGGTCTAATACAAAAACTCTTTGCGGCTTGAGGGTATTTATGGTGTGTTTAACCAAGTCTAATATCTCCTTGATTTCTACTTCTTCTTCATTTAGTTCGGCTTTCGCCAAAAGAGAAATCCTTTCAACATTATCTCGCCTCCATAAGCGATTTAGGTCTCTATTTATATACCTTTTTCCTTTTTTATAGGCAGCTAAATTTCCAATAATTCCGAGAAGGGTGCCTTTAAAAACAAAATCTGGATTAGTGACTGGTTCTACCTCCAGCATCTTAAACATCATCTCTAGGGCCTTGACTCCTGCTGGTTCATTTCCATGCATACCTCCGAATACAATTAGAAGGGGTCCTTCCTTTTCCCCGGTGTATTTGCCAATAACTCTATCGTTTATTTCTGATCTTTCCAAGCCCATAAATATCTAGACGCAACGCTACGAAAAGGTCTCCATTTTTCTGAGATTGCTTGAATATTTTTATTAAGATTTTTATCCGCGGCGTCCAATGAATACAAATGGGTGACAACATTTCGTAAGGTCAAATCCTCAATTACAAAAATGTCTGGGTCTTCTAAAGCCGATAAAAGAGTAATTTTGGCGGTCCAAGGTCCAATTCCTTTTATTGAGATCAAGGAGTCGTATACCTCTTTTCTCTCCTTTGTTTTCCAGTGGTCAATTGTATGGTTCTTGTCCTTAAAAAACTGAGCTGTGTTCAAAATGTATGATGCTTTTTGTCCGCTTAATCCACATTGACGTAAGTCAGAGACATCATGTTTTAAAACATCTTCTGGTGTGTACTGTTCGTTCTTTAGGAGATGATAAAATCGGGAATAAATGGCATCTCCAGCTTTAATTGATAATTGCTGATACACTAATGTTCGACATATTTCTTGGAATAAACAGGAGCGAAATATTATCTTTGGTAAGGTGACAGTGGCAATCACCTTCCCGAGTATAGGATCTTTTTTTAATGTCTTTTTTGCTTCCGTCATCATAAGTGCAACAATCCCTTAGTTGTTTTAAATTGCTTGTTAGATGAAATTTACACAGATTATTTGTTTTGTTTTTTTGTTTTCTACATGTGCCTTTTCGCAATCATCAAATATGTCTCTTCAGGGCCAGTGGGATGATTTAGTAGAATACCACAGTGGGGTTAAATACAATGATGTTTGGGGATATGTTGATGGTGCCGGAAATGAATACGCGATTTTAGGTAGTGTGGACTCCGTCATTGTTATTGATGTTACGAATTGTGCAAACCCTACCTACGTCGATGCCTTTTTTAGTGGAAATACAACGGTGTGGCGGGATATGAAGACTTATCAAGATCACATGTATGCTGTCTGCGAATGTGCAGATGGTCTTAAGGTTTTTGACATGTCTAATATTGCTTCTACAGGTATGAGTTTAGTAACAACTGTTAACTCCGAATTTACTGCGGCCCATAATATTTTTATTGAAGAGGCGACGGCAAAACTGTATGCTGTAGGTGCAAACACAATGGGTGGTGAATCCATAGTTGTATATGATATATCGACACCCGGAAGTCCTGTTTTACTTGGAAATGTCCGATTAGATCCTCCTGGAGATCCTAATTATTATGTACACGATGTTTTTGTTAGAAACGACACGGCTTATGCCTCTCATGGTCATTCGACGGTTGAAGAATGGGCTATATGGGACTATTCAGACCCTACGGCGCCTGTTTATGTAGATGGAATAGTTACTGGAAATTATCAGCATAGTAGTTGGAAAAGTGATGATGATCTTTACGCGTATTACGCTGAAGAAGTTCCTTCTGGTTTGTCCATGGGCGTTATAGATATGTCTACTTTTTATGATGGAGATAACACTAACGATGCACTATCGATTTCTGGACTTTTTAGTCATTCTCTAGAATCTGGTGGCCAAAGCACACCACATAACCCTTTTGTACATAACGGTAAATTGTATGTCTCATCCTATCTCGACGGTGTGAAAGTGTTTGATATATCGAACCCTACCAATCCCGTAATATTCGCTTATTACGATACTTATCCAGATAATAATGGAATGGCTTATCCCGCAGGTGGCGCTGCATATGATGGTAATTGGGGGGTATATCCTTTTCTTCCTAGTGGATGCCTTCTTGCTTCTGATATGGAATATGGACTACACACTTTTCTTGTAGGGGTGCCCGCTCCGGTCAATTGGAATCGTTTTGAAGCAAAAAATATAAATGATAAAAAGGTAAGATTAAATTTTAGTACAATTTCGGAGGAAAACAATGAATTCTTTGAGCTTCAGCGAAGTTACAATGGAAAAGATTTTGAATATCTCGCGGATATTCCAGGGGCCGGAACTTCAAATGAACTTAATGAGTATCATTTTATAGATGAAAACATTCGCCCAGGAAAAATTTACTACCGCATAAAGCAAGTTGATTTTGATGGTAATTTTGATTATTCTGCTGTGCGCTCGGTTTCTATTCAAGCTGAAAATTTTATCTCTATTGGGCCTAACCCTATAATAAATGGTCGAGTGACTCTAGATATATTATCGAACAGCGCAAGTTCCTACAGCTTATTTATGTATGACTTAACTGGCAAAACGGTCTTTGAAAAGAGCATAAAATACGAGTCTGTGGACCAAAAACAGTCATTTTTCCTACAGATTCCATCGACTATTCCTGTAGGTAGTTACTTTATAAAAGTGTATGATGAAAATCAACACTTAATGACTAAACAGCTTGCTAAGCTATAGCTTGGCACAGTCTTTGGCTTAACATGAATACAAACATGTACTCATGTTAAGCTTAAGAATTATAATTGTCATATCCCTTTTCTCCTTTGGTTTTTCTTCAAATACCGAAAGCGTTGAAATAGATTATATCAATAGATATAAAGAACTAGCTGTGGTCGAAATGCACCGCACTGGCATACCCGCAAGCATCACTTTAGCCCAAGGTCTTCATGAATCTCAAAGTGGACAAAGCAGATTAGCTAGAAATGCGAACAATCATTTCGGAATTAAATGCAAAAGCTATTGGATCGGAGGAAAATATTATCACAAAGACGACGACCTAGATAGACATGGCAATCTCATCGAATCCTGCTTTAGATCCTATGATAATGTAATTGACTCGTATGTGGATCACTCAAATTTTTTATCGCAAACTGAGCGTTACAGAGAACTTTTTGATTATCCATCAACCGATTATGTAAGTTGGGCACACGGATTAAAAAGAAAAGGGTACGCCACTGATAAAAGGTACGCCTTCAAGTTGATCGATAAAATCGAGAAATTCAAATTATATCAATACGATTTCTGGCCATATCCTTTAAAAACAAAAATCAATTAATTTTTATGGCTTTCGCCAAAATGAAAGTCACATTATATATTATATTTATCCCCGCATTCGTTTTGAATGCATATAGTCTGAAGTTGTCAGAGTCGGTTGTACAATAAACCAATCTGAGTATAGATGATGACGGAATCTTTCACCTGTACTTAACCTACTCTTCGACCTTTTCTGATAGCTTCGGATTTTTTTCCATCGAATTTTCCCTCATCTCCTTTTCTGATTTGCGACATCGTACAATGTCTATGGCATTGAATAATGCGTTTCTAAAAGACGAGGCATCCGCTTTATTCTTTCCTGCGATATCAAACGCTGTTCCGTGATCTGGAGATGTTCTCACAATTGGCAGGCCAGCAGTGAAGTTTGTTCCATTGCCAAAGCTCAAGGCCTTAAATGGAATTAATCCCTGGTCATGATACATGGCCATAATACCATCAACCTTTTTAAACTGAGACGATCCAAAAAAGCCATCCGCAGAAAATGGGCCCAATATCATAGCCCCTTTCTTTTTAGCCTCTATAATTAGAGGTCTAATCATTTCTTCTTCTTCTGTTCCTATGGCTCCCCCATCCCCTGCATGAGGGTTTAATCCTAAAACCGCTATGGTCGGTTTCTCGATGCCAAAATCATTTTTTAAAGACTTGTTGAAAATCTGTAGCTTCCTCTGTAGCTTTTCTTTTGTCAATTTTTCTGCCACCTCGCTCACTGGAATGTGATTTGTCGCCACTGCCACTCGCATTGTTTCAGAGGTCATAACCATTAAACTCTCAGACATCCCTGTTTTTTCAGTTAAAAACTCCGTATGACCTGTATTTGGAAAATTAGCCAATTGCATGGCTTTTTTATTTATTGGTGCCGTTACAAGCGCATCTATCTTACCATTGTTTATCTCCTGGACCGCACGATCTAAAACCACATACGCAAACTTTCCTGCCTCTTCTGTGATCTGACCTAGACTAATTGTTACATCCTCAGAGCTACAATTCACGACATTTGTTTTATGCCTTGATACGTTGTCCAAATTGTTTACCACGGTATAATTAAAATCACCAGCCTTAACTATGTTTTTATGATATGATAGAACTTTCGATGATCCAAAGATCACCGGGGTACACATGTCTAAAACTTTGCTGTTGTTTAATGTCTTAATAATCACTTCCGGTCCTACGCCGTTAATGTCTCCAATTGTAATACCAATTACGGGTTTCTTCATAATAACAATCTCTTCAATGTGCCGCTAAATTATGACTATAAAGTGTAATTAGTTGGGATATTCATCTAATTTCGATTTCAGCATGAAAGCCAAAAAGTCATTCGGTCAACATTTTTTAGTTAACGATCACATTTCAGCGCGAATTGCGGATGCTTTGACTAATACCTCTACCGATCGACGCGTTCTAGAGGTGGGACCAGGAAAGGGCATGCTTACTAAACACCTTTTGTCTCGATATGACCTAAAAGTTGTGGAGCTCGATAGAGACATGGTTGATTATTTAAAACACAATTTTCCAGACCTAGAAAACAAGATTATTTCTCTTGATTTTCTAAAACTTGATTTGACTAAGGTCTTTAATGAAAAACCTTTTTTACTGATTGGAAATTATCCGTACAACATCTCTTCTCAGATTGTTTTTAAAATGCTGGATAATAGACAACTCATTCCAGAGATGGTGGGTATGTTTCAAAAAGAGGTCGCTGAACGCATCGTGGCTCCCCCCGGTACAAAAACTTATGGCGTCATAAGCGTTTTAGTTCAGGCTTATTATCACGGAGAGTATTTGTTTAAGGTAAGTCCCGGATCTTTTAATCCTCCGCCTAAGGTAATGTCCGCTGTCATTCGCTTAAAGCGAAAAGAAAAATTAAGTCTTGAATGCAACGAAAAAAGATTTAAGACTGTTGTCAAAATATGTTTTGGTCAAAGGAGAAAGATGATAAGAAATACTTTAAAGTCTTTAATCTCTGATTCAGAGCTTTTAAAAGATGATTTGTTTTCCAAACGTCCAGAGCAATTAGCGTTGGAAGACTTTATTAAGATTACAAAAATTATTGATTCACAAAATTCGTGAGATTATGAGTTTGGAAAGTCGAATTATGACTGATTTAAAAGAGGCAATGAAAAGCAAAAACCAGGTGGCTTTGCGTGGTATACGTGCCATTAAAGCAGCTATTCTATTAGCTAAAACAGATGGTAGTGGAAAACAACTTGATGAGGCTGGTGAGATTAAGTTGGTACAAAAACTCGTGAAACAACGGCAAGATTCATTAGACATTTATACAAAACAAAATAGAGAAGATTTGGCCGTTATAGAAAGAGAAGAAATTGAAATACTTAAAAAATATCTTCCTGAGCAGTTAGGAGAAGACGAATTGAAAAAAATTATCTCACAAATCGTTTCGGAAACAGGTGCCGTAGGAATGAAAGATATGGGAAAAGTCATGGGAATGGCAAACCAAAAATTAGCAGGTAAAGCGGATGGTAAAACGATCGCCTCTATCGTTAAAACTCTGCTTTCTTAATCAAGTTCTAAGGCTTCAAATATTTCGTCTAATTCGTCGAAAGACTTGAAGCCTATTTTCTCTTCTACTCCACCTTTTAATACGATTCCATCTATCGTTTTTAAGCGCACTGTTTCTAATAATTCCTGTGTTTTTAACCCTATCGGATTTAAAAACCGTTTACCATTTTTAATGTGCTCTAGGTTGTTTATTGTTCCAATATGGATGTCACTCTCAACATCAAATAAAGAATCCCCGTGATCAAAAACCTTTATCTTCTCTGAATGTATTGGGGTGGATTGAAAGGATTCGTGATTACATAGAACCCCCACAAAGGGGAGATCGTTAATAATATCCATAACATAAGATATTTCGTGCCTCTGTCTAAATTCCGCCAGAAACTTAGGGCCCTCCACCCATTCCATAATTTCTCTAATTCCGTCTCTTTCTTTTGTATTGTCATATAAGAAGTCCACATTAAAACCAATCCAGTCTACACCCCAGGCAGCAAAATACCGTGCATCGGTTAAATTCGAAATCTCACTTATCATTACTTTGCATCGGAGCATTTTCTTTGTTTCTTTAGAATGAACAATGGCGTTTGCAAAGTTACATGAAGAATACTTCTTATTTCGAAAAAGTATATGAGCTCACAAAACAAATTCCTTATGGAAAAGTAACGACCTATGGTCGAATAGCAAACTATCTAACTCTTGGTTCAGCACGAATGGTCGGATGGGCACTTAATAACTGTTTTCATCTTGAAATTCCAGCACATCGTGTCGTTAACCGTAATGGCGAATTAACAGGAAGAAACCAATTCCCTAGCCCTACAATTATGCAAGAATTACTTGAGCAAGAAGGTCTCGAAATCATTGATCATAAAGTCATAAATTTTAATGAGCACCTTTGGAACCCAGAAGAAGAGCTATCATGAAGAGAATTCACATGATCTCTGGTCCTAGAAACCTCTCTACAGCCATTATGTACTCTTTTGGAAGTCGACAGGATTGCTCTTGTGTTGACGAACCCTTTTACGCTTCTTATTTACATTCGAAAAACATTGATCATCCTGGCAAAGAGGACATTTTAAAAAGTCAAAACACTAACCCTTTGGTCGTTATTAAAGATGTGATAAATGCCGATTATAATACTCCTCTGCTATTTATTAAAAACATGGCACATCACCTTTTTTTTGACGAACTCAAATTCTTAAACAAAACACAAAACTTCTTCCTTGTTCGTGACCCCCATGATTTGATTTGTTCTTTTGCTCAGGTAATTCCTAACCCCACTATTGATGATATCGGTATCAAAAAAGAGTTTGAACTTTTTTCATACTTATCTAGTTTCTCAGAACCCTTTGTTTTAGATTCGGGAGACTTAATAAAGGACCCTGAAACTATATTAAATCGTTTATGTACGTCTTTAGGTATTCCTTTTTCTCGAGATATGCTTCAGTGGAAAAAAGGACCAAAGTCATATGACGGGATTTGGTGGCCTTACTGGTATTCCAATGTACATAAATCAGAAGGTTTTTCTATTCAAAGACAAAAGAGACGCAAACTTCCAAAACACCTGAATGGTCTTTATGAAGAGGCCATGAGTTACTATGTCCAATTATCAAACTATAGAATAAAAGCACATTAATGTTACAATCTTATGATCCACGAAATAAAGATATACTAGTATATGTCGGTGATAAATTAATTCATAGAGATGAAGGTGGTTTGTCCGTATTTGACAGTGTTGTTCAGGGTGGCGATGCCGTTTGGGAGGGTTTACGAGTATATAACGGCGGTATTTTTATGCTTGATCGGCATCTAGATCGTTTATATAATTCGGCACATGCTTTGGCTTTCGCCAATATTCCCGCAAGGGAAAGTATAAAAGAAAATTTGTTTAATACGCTTCGAGCCAATGAGATGTATGATGGTGTGCATGTTCGTCTTACTCTTACGCGAGGTCGAAAAATAACTTCAGGGATGGATCCTAGGCTTAATCAATATGGCCCAACCCTTGTCATCGTTCCCGAATTTAAAGCCCCCGTTTACGATAATGAAAATGGTATAAGTATTATTTCGTCTTCTATTCGAAGAAATTCTCCATCTCATTTAGATTCAAAAATTCACCATAATAACTTACTAAATAATATCCTTGCTAAGATAGAGTCTAATGTCGCTGGTGCCGATGCTGCTTTAATGTTGGACGCTTATGGTTTTGCGGCCGAACTAAATGGTACAAACATCTTTATGATATCTAAAGGCAAAGTTTATACCCCTTTCGCTGATGCTTGTCTGCCAGGAATCACCCGAGGATTGGTTATCGAAATAGCTGAAGAACTTAACTATGAAATGATAGAAAAAAACCTGAGCCTGACGGAGTTATACTCTGCCGATGAAGTGTTTTCTACAGGAACTATGGGGGAATTAACGCCAATTCAAAAAATTGACGGGAGAACTATCATAAATAAATGCCATGAGCGCCATCTTCCAATTATTCAAGAGGCTTTTGAGAAAAAAATACCCGACCTGTGCACAAGATTTAATTAGATAACTACACAATATTATAACAGAAAAAGATGTTTTAAGGGCGTAATCAAGCTATTAGCTAATCAAAATCATTATATGGAGCAAAGCTTTACCCAAAATCAATTACTGGAATTTATTTATGGAGAGCGCCCGCTTAAAGATTATGCGGATTTAGATGACGCCTTTTGTGCAGATCCTGCGCTTCGATATGAATTCAGAATGCTTTATGATTCTTATGCTGAATTACCGGTTTATAAACTTAATCCCAGAAATAAAAGCATACAAGATATCTTGAGCTACAGTAAGACTTAAATGAAAAAGCCTCCTTGTTAGGAGGCTTTTTTCATTTTAATATTTTGCGACTTTCTGAGTATTAATTAACGATCCGTCAGCGTCAAATATTTTTAAAATATAGATACCCGAGGGTACATTGACAGTACTTATGCTACCAGAAGTTTTTTCTCTGACAAGAGACCTTCCTCTAGCACCTATTAGTTCATATTCAAAATCAACAACTCCATCAACTCGTATTTCGTCCACGAATGGATTAGGAAAAACGGTGAGGGTTAAGTTGTCTAATCGAACAAAAATAGTTTCGCTTTTTTCAGTTTTTCCATCATTGTCAAACTGAACTAATTGATAATAATTTTCCTTAAGTGGGTTTCTGTGTAAATAAGAATAGTATTTAGTCTGTTCGCTATTTGATCCTGTAAATGTGGTATAAATTTTATTCCAATTCCTCTGGTCTTCAGAATACATCAGATCAAAGCGTTCGCTGTTAAATTCTGAATAGGTGAGCCAACTAACAAATACTCCATCTTTGTTTTTCTCAGCTCTAAATCCAGAAAGAAGAACAGGTAATGGGGTAAGGTCCTCCCTACAATACGTTTGATCCACTGATGCAGAATTTCCAATAGCATCTGTCACCGTGTACGTAACGGTAACCATGTCTAAAACAGTCCCGGCATCACAAGTTATACTTGTGCCTGATTCTACTGGAGTAGATCTCGATATTGTCAAAGGAAAATAACAATCACCTCCATCTGTATATGTTATGCTTCCTAGATTGGTGACATAATCGCTTGTGGAAATGTCATTTCGTGTATTAATTGTACCTGAATAATCTGGAATAGCCTCAGCACAGTCAATCGTAATACAAGGAACTGAACTAATTGATGGTTGGGCATCGATCTGCCCGATATTTGTTATTTGATAATACTCTTCAATTGTATCAAAATCACCTGTGCCTCCTCCGTTAGACTGTGCGTTATCTGATCCAGCTCCCCCGTCGCGACAATCTCCGTAGCCTCCAGAGTCTGCCCCATTGCCTTCGTGATCATCACTTTCTCCCCATCCACATGTTCCATCTCCCGATCCAGTAACAGGATCCGTGGCACCCGAACAATAATCTGAATCCCAAGGCATATCGCCTAATTCTTCAAAGCCTCCACCTGCAGGATTTTGTCCCATGCCTGGAGCGGTATCATATGAATCAAATTGATCGTCATCATAAACCGTATAAATGGCAATATTCCACGTCGCCCCTGTAAAGTCATTAGGTTTTCCACCTAAATCGTCCCAATCAATTTGTATCTCAGTAATATCGCCGGAAATAACATATTGAAAAGAGCCTGCCCCTCCGGAATTGTTTGTCTGAATTGCTGTTGCCCCACCGGCCGCTCGCAACTCCGCATAGCCCCAATTTTCGACAGATACAAAATAATCTGGAGCCCAGCCTGCAAAATCAACGCGCTTGTTAAAAGGTGCAGAAGTCGAAGCCAAACTCACTGTTGGTCCTGTAGCGTTATCGACATCTATAGCAATAAACATATCCATTCGGTCAACCCCTGAAATTCCATAAGCGGACGGTCCTTGTACCACCAAATAAAGATTATTTAAATCCCAGGTTACATGAAAATTATGTATATCCGCTGTACCCCAACCCTGACTAAAAATATCGTCACAAGAACTCCAATTAAAGTTTTGGGCGTCGTAATACACATATTTCCCTGAAGACTCTCCTATAAAGTCAGAAGATGATGTACTCCCTCCTGCAACAGGTGCGGCATAGGGATTTTCGGTAACGTGATTATATGTACCATCTATGGCTCCATCTATGGCTGGTGTATCTCCAGTGTTACCCGTAACGCACATGGAAGACCCTTGTGAATAAACATTCATTGGCGAAAGCCAAAAAACAAAAAATATAATACTCAGCAAAAATCCCTGAGGGCAATATTTAATCATAATAGAAGACTTTAACAGATTAAAATATGGCTGGGGCTCCAGTGAAAATATACTTTTTTGGTTAATTTGTAGCGAAACATAGTGTCAGTTTAACACAAACTGATTTTTTATATGTGTTTTATACCCCTTCTTTTGTGTAAACAATCATTTGTTTGAACTAAGTTTTGCTATATGTCAAGAATCGTATTTGTTTTTGTTTTACTCTGTGTAAGTCTTCAAACTGGATTTTGTCAAGATTTTATGATGCAGGGATGGTATTGGGATTATCCAAAAGGCGATTGTGGTGCACCGAACAATTGGGCTGTTACTTTAAATTCACAAGCGGCAGATATTGGAAGTTCTGGGTTTACTTACCTCTGGTTACCACCTTCTTCAAGGGCTAGTTTTGGTTCTTGTAGTAATGGCTATGACCCCAAAGACTTATATGATCTTGGTGAGTATGGATTAGGGCCTACTGGTTTGGGCACGCGAGCAGAACTTGACCTATTAATAACTGCTTTGAATTCTAATGGTGTAGACGCCGTAGCTGATGTTGTTTACAATCATCGTGACGGGGGAGAATATGAAGACAATGATGCTGTTCGAGATTATATAATGAATTATCCAGGATCTTGCTCTGGAGCCACGCCCTATCCAATCAATGGAAAAGTCCGATTTGTTTTACCTCTTGGGGGTAGCACTGGAAACAACTCTGGAGATTATTACTTTAAGTTTAGTTCCGCTTCAGGAGATAGTGGTTTTAATGGTCGAAACTACAAGCTCTATATGGAAACAAATACTGTCGGGTGGCAAGGAATGGCAGATCAAAATGAGTCCGAACCAAATGGAGGTGGAGATTGTGGACAACCAAATAATTCTATTTCTTTGGGTATAAACATGCTCGCCGTAGAGGAAATTGGATCTTGTAATACGGATGAATTTCATCTCGCATTGGGTGCTTCTGATTTTAATTCCAGTGGCGACACTTTATTTCTTTATATGGAAGAAGTCGGTGGTGGTGGAACGGGCATTGATATTCGTCCATATGGAATTTGGTCATCAAGTGCTTCTTCTGATATTATTGCCCAATTGGAATTACAATCTCGTACCGACTTTTCGGGTTGTGCAAGTGGCCAGGGTGCCATGAATTATCTCAATTTTAAACCTAATGGGGTAAATCCTACCTGCTTAACAGGCGATATAGACTTTCCTTATTTCTTTTTTGATATCGAAGAAGATCAAAGTTCGACTCAAGCGGTTTATTCTCAATGGTCTGAGTGGCTGTGGAACAACGTCGGATATCGTGGGTTTAGAATGGATGCAGTAAAACATTTTGAGCCCGCTCTCGCAAGTTCGATTCTCAACTATTTGTCCACTCAAGGAATTAATCCAGGAATGGTGGTTGGTGAGTTCTTTGATTCTAATGCGAATACTTTGACTTCTTGGGCTAATAGTGTATCTGCTCCCGCGGGTGTCAATGTTAGGGCGTTTGATTTTGCTATCCGAGAAGCGTTAAAAAATGCATGCGATAATCCGTCTTACGATAAAAGAGATGTATTTAATTCTGGTATGGTAGACAATGCAGGCGCTGGTCCTTTTCAGGCTGTGACTTTCGTCAATAATCATGATTTTAGAAGTGTCGGTGAACCTATACAAAACGATGCCATGTTGGCCTATGCATATATCCTTACTAATAATCAAATTGGTCTGCCCTGCGTATTCTATCCGGATTATTATGGTTCAAGTATTCCTAACGCGCCCGTAAATAATTTCAAGACAGATATAGACGAACTAATTCAGTTCCACAAGGATTTTATCTATCAATCTTCTAGTGTTGATTATTTAAACCGTATAGGTACACCTTATGCCTCTAATTATATTGGGGGCTTTGATAATAGTAGTTTAATCTATCAACTCTCTGGAGGCGTCGGTGGTAAGGAAGTTATCGTGGCTATTAATTTCGCAGCCGAAACATTAAAAGTAGATCATGGAGTAAATATGACAAACTTAATGGTTGGTGACACACTAACAGACTATTTGGGAAATTCTAATTTCCCTTATGCGCTCGTAAGTGCTTCTAATCAAATGTACATTGAGTTGGCTCCTCGCTCTTATTCGATCTGGATAAATTGTAATCCTACGGCCCTACCTCTAGATCTTCTTTCGTTTGACTTACGTCAAAAAGAATCATCTGTTGTCTTAGAATGGCAAACTTCAAATGAAGTAAATGTAGAGGGCTTTATCATAGAGAGATCTTATAATAATCAAAGCTTTAAACGGATTGCCATGGTGGATGCTCAAAATACTGACTTTGCTAAATATTCGTTTTTAGATAATGAGGTGCAACGAAATATTCCTGTCTACTACAGGATAAAAATGCTTGACCAAGATGGTTCTTTTACATATTCTAAAACCATAACCACAATTCTAGATTTAGAAACGAGTGTGGCGTCCTCTTTCTTTTATCCAAATCCTGCGTCTAATACTTTGTGGTTAAACACATTAGACTCAAAAGCTTCTGTAGAGGTCTTGGATCTGACTGGTAAAATATTGTTTCGAGAAACAACTGGTAGATCATCTATTAACATTTCAAGCCTCCCTTCGGGTGTTTTTCTTATTCGTAAAGTTAATTCTGCGGGCCATGTAATGAATTCTGAAAAGCTGATAAAACTGTAGCAAGAAAAACTAGGTTATATTGAAATTTATTTAGGTATCTACTAAGCAAAAGAACCTTTCTTTTGTTTAACTCTGTTTATATATTAATTTCGTATTAATATATAAAAATCATAATATAAGCGCCATGTCTAAAGAAAGAGAAGAGAAATTAAAAGCACTAAGCTTAACTGTAGACAAGTTAGAAAAGACCTACGGTAAAGGGACCATCATGAAATTAGGTGATCACCAACAAGTGGAGGTCGATGCCATTTCAACAGGATCATTAGGCTTAGATATCGCTTTAGGTATTGGCGGTTTTCCTCGAGGCCGTGTCGTGGAGATTTACGGCCCCGAATCCTCCGGTAAGACGACCTTAGCCATTCATGCTATTGCAGAATGCCAAAAGAAAGGAGGCATTGCAGCATTCATCGATGCAGAGCACGCATTTGATCGCACCTATGCCGAAGCCCTAGGTGTCGACACTGAAAATCTTTTGATCTCTCAACCAGATAATGGAGAGCAAGCGTTAGAGATCACGGAAAATTTAATTCGATCAGGAGCGATTGATATCATCGTCATTGATTCGGTAGCCGCACTTGTGCCTCGATCAGAGATTGAGGGTGAAATGGGAGACTCCAAGATGGGACTCCAGGCACGTTTGATGTCGCAGGCCTTACGAAAATTAACAGGTACAATTGGTCGTACAGGCTGCTGTTGTATTTTCATCAACCAGCTTCGTGAAAAAATTGGTGTCATGTTCGGTAATCCTGAAACGACCACTGGTGGTAATGCACTTAAATTTTACTCTTCTGTACGTTTAGACATTAGAAGATCTGGTGCTGCTATAAAAGATAAAGAGGGTAATGTCGTAGGTAATCCAGTAAAAGTTAAAGTAGCTAAAAACAAACTTGCACCACCTTTTAGACAAACCATTTTTGACATCATGTATGGAACAGGTGTGTCTAAAACAGGTGAAATCATTGACTTGGGTGTAGAAAATGACATCATTGGAAAAAGTGGGTCTTGGTATAGCTATGGCGGAACCAAAATTGCCCAAGGACGAGAGGGTGCGAAAAACTTTTTAATGGATAATCCAGAGGTGATGGAAGAGATTGAAAATAAGATCAAAGCCGTCTACAATCCTCAAGAAGAAGTCCAAGAAGAAGTTGTTGCAGACACCGCAGAATAAATTTATTCTGTCCAGTTAAAGCTTTCAATCATTTTTAAAACATCGTCTCTGATAAATTCATAGACTGGTTGAATAGAATCTCGATTTACTTGACTATTAAAGTAGACCGAACTTCTAAAAAAATGACTCGTACTATCTGTTAAATAAAATTGCAAAGGCGACGCCACTGGGCCACTTAGTTCGAATAAAATACCTGAGACTCCATTGGGATTATTGATAACGAGTTCGTCAATGTAATCTGCTTTCACATTGTGTTTTCCTGTCAATTTAAAGGCATCATTGACGAAACCTTCAAATTCTTTTTGACTGTTAATTGGATAATAACTACAGTGAATTGAGGCATTTAATTTATCAATTTCTAAATCGAACCAACAAGGATGCAATGGTTTTTCATCAAAGTAGGTTTCTTCTTGTTTTACATTGGCGTAAGCCATTTGCATAAAAGAAAAACTACAATAATCCTCATCAAAGATTTTAAACGCCTTTTGGGGATAATCCACTTTTGGAAACATCCTCGGTTTGGGTGTGGGTAGGCCTTGCTCTTCACAAGACAGAAACAAAACAGCAAAGATTAGGGTCCAAAATCTCATAATGGAAGGGTCAAGTTTATTTTTTCTATTCTTTTATTCGATACGGAAACCACTTTAAATCGGTAGTTATTGTAGTTCACTTCTTTATCAATCTTCGGGATAAATCCGACCAACTCTAATACAAGACCGGCTATAGAATCTGCATCTCCTCGAACTTCATCAAACTCTGATGACTCTATACCTACGATTCTACAAAAATCATTTATTAAGGTTTTTCCTTCGAAAATATAATTGTTGTCTGAGAGCTTTATATACTCTACGTCCGTTTCTTCATCAAACTCATCTTTTATATCACCAATAACCTCTTCCATAACATCCTCTAGGGTAACTATACCGGCACTACCACCATACTCATCGACTACAACGGCCATGTGTGTGCGTTGTTTTTGAAATTCTCTTAACAGGTCGTCTATTTTCTTTGCTTCTGGAACATATAAAGCACCCTCTCTTATCAGGTTTTGCCACTGAAAATCTTTCTCTTCTTTAGTATAGCCTATCAAGTCCTTTACGTAGATTATTCCAATAACATTATCAAAGTCTTCTTTGTAGACAGGAATTCTAGAATAACCTGATTCCTTAACAATTTCCATCAGTTCAGCATAATCTGTTTCTTGTTCGATCGCCACAACATCCATGCGACTCTTCATAATCTGTTTTGTACTGACGTCTCCAAACTTTACTATCCCTTTTAAAATATCTGCCTCCTCGTCTGTGGCACTCATCTGATTTACCGTTAATTCAATGGCCTTATCTAAATCCTCTTTGCTAGTCGTACTAAGAGCTGACTTTCCTTTCATAACTCTATTCTCTATCCCTATTGTCCACCGAACCAATACCTTACTCAGCGGACCAAAACATCGATTCAAGAGACTTAATGGTAAAGCCATCTTCCTTGCAAAACTTAAGTTGTTTATGTTAGCATATATCTTGGGTAACACTTCACCGAATAACAATAAGATAAAGGTTACACCAACCACCGTAATAAGAAAATATATAAACTCTGATATGCGCTCAACAGACACAAATGTAATCCCAAGTATATCTTTTACCCTCGTGCCTAAATAAATAAGAGTGTCTTCCCCGAGCAAATCTCTAAAGAGGTAAGCCGATATAATTACTATCGCAATGTTAATAAGGTTGTTCGTAATTAAAATTGTTGCTAGTAGTGTTCTGGGCTTTTCTCTTAGCTTTAGAATCCTATCTGAAGAAACAGTGTCCTCGTTTTCTAGGTCGTGTTGGTCTTGTGGAGAAATCGAAAAAAAAGCAACCTCCGATCCTGATATCAAAGCCGAACATATGATCAGAAGTACAAGGATAAAAACAGATGTACTTAGTCCACCAAATAATAATATAAAGGATAGGTCAAAAGAGTTCAATAACAAACTGGGAGGCTCCGGTTCCAATTCTTTTTCTTTTTGTTAAATATTAAAACGGTAAATCGTCATCCGCTGCCGGTGGCACGTTAGTGTTCGATTGAACATCAGGCTTGGTCTGTGCAGGGTTAGGCATAGATGATCCTCCAGGTAATTCATCTGTTGCATTTGGAAAATCATCATTGTAATTTCTCGAACCAGAACTTTCTCTTTTTTCTAGCAATCTAAAGGTTTGTGCAACAATCTCGGTGGTATTGCGATCTCGACCTTCTTTATCCTGCCATTTTCTGTGCGTAATTTTACCTTCAATATAAACTAGTTTACCTTTTCCTAGGTCTCTTTCTGCTCTTTCGGCAAGTGCTCTCCAGACGACGATTTCGTGCCATTCGGTTTTTGTCTGCCATTCACCATTACGATCTTGGTAATTTTCGTTAGTGGCCACTGAAAACTTTCCTACCGCACTTCCATTTTCTAATCTTCTTATTTCGGGGTCTCTACCGAGATTACCTATGAGGGTTACTTTATTTACCATTAATGTGATGTTTCTATAAAAATATCTATTTATCTACTAAATACAAATGTAGGGTTTTTGGGAATGCCAAGTCCATAAGGGCATTTGTATCTACAAGGAAAAATGGTGCGTTGTTTTTAATCTCGATTTCCGCGAATGAAAATTCATGAAAGCGAATAAATATGTTTTGATGTGACAAAACCCTTTTATTAATACTCGAACTGTAAAGCCATGAAATTCCCGTTAACAAGAGTTCCTTCGAATTGAATTCTTTTAGGCATTGTTGTTCTCGTGATAACTCTTTTTGAGAAACCTCCTTTAAAACGAAATCATGTAATCCCGCCCAAATATCTCCCTTGGGTCTTTTTCTAATTAGCGTTTTATTCTTTCTACTAAAAACGTAATACTCAAAAAAGCGATTGGTTTTTTTATTCTTTTTCTTTTTTAGCGGACGTTTATCAATGATATTTAATAATCTAGCCTCACACTCATGTTGAAACGGACATTCTAAACAGTTCGGTTTTTTCGGCTTACATTGGTGCGCACCAAAATCCATAATCGCTTGATTGAATGTAGCTGGATCGTGGTTTTTGATTAAATCATTCGCAATAGCGTAAAGTATTTTTTGTGCTTTCGAAGATTTTATTTCCTCTTTTATATTGAATATACGTGACAACACGCGTTCGACATTTCCATCTATTACAGGATAACTTTTATTGAAAGCAAAGCTTGATATGGCGGCTGCTGTATATTTTCCAATTCCTTTTAAGGATAATATATCTTCATATCGCTCAGGAAATTTTCCGTCAAATTCACTAACGATTCTCTGCGCAGATTCATGAAGGTTGCGCGCTCTAGAATAGTAACCTAATCCTTCCCAATATTTTAAAACGTCTTCTTCTTTGGCTTTCGCCAAAGATTCCACATCAGAAAATCGTTCGATAAACCTTAGATAATAAGGAGTCCCCTGAACAATTTGTGTTTGTTGAAAAATGATTTCGGATATCCAAACATTATAAGG
>JAHDBE010000170.1 GCA_020630555.1 Saprospiraceae bacterium | reverse complement strand
CTGCCGGAGTAACGGCTTTAGAAAAGTTGAAAAATCACTTCCATATCATCGCTGCAGCTCGACAAGTGAAGATGTCACAGGCGAGTTTTTTGTCTAACTTTCAGAAGTTGACCATTAAGCCGCTCAATCGGATCGAAGCGACTCAACTCATCGTACAACATAGTAAACCGTTAAAAAATAGAATAGAGGACTACGAGACCTACAAAAATCATATCTACGATCAGACGGAAGGGAATCCGCTCTATATCACAGAGATGATAGATCGATTCAGCAAAGAACCCATCATATCGGTGGATCATATCCGAGATATACGCCATACGGCTGCGATGAGGGAGATAGATATGAGTGTGCCTGTGGTGATTATGTTTAGTTCGCTGATGGTATTGCGATATATAGGAGGAGAGTTTGAAGATGACAGTGGAGCATTTAGATTATTTGGTGGGGTATTTTTGCTGTTTGCTTTGTTTGCAAGAAGCATATTTAATTATGGGAAGAGGAAGTGGGTGTGACAGTTTAGTTTTTAACTAATTTTCAATATGTTTAATCATGCGGTTATTTTTATTGGCTATTACGTTAATCATTTTTATAGCATTTAAATTTTTTGATACTGACAATTCATATCAAAATAAATCAACTCATGACGAATATTTAAATGTAAATAAACCAGACACTACAATCATTATCTATACAGAGGACAATATTGATACTTTATATGGTAAGTCTGTCGGCGAGACTTTTCTTTTTGAAGGAGATATAATAATTGATCCTTATCAATTTCTTTCACTTGCAATGGAAGGAAACATAGCGACATCTAAACCTTGGCCAGAGAATAACATCAATTTTATAATTGATGAAAAATTGAAAATAAGGAAAGAAGTTTGTGAAGCCATAGAGCTTTGGGATGAAAAAACCGTTCTTTCATTTTCTGAAAAAACTTTGTCAGATTCCATTCAAGACCTTATATATTTCACTTACGCACCAGAGGCATATCTTAAAGACAAGCGCTTTTTTGGGGCTGCTTCTTATATTGGATATTTGAATGGGGCACACTTTATATTTTTGGCAGACCGCAGTAGTACGGGCAATGTAGCTCATGAGATTGGCCATATTTTAGGACTATTTCATGAACATGTTCGATCTGATCGAGATACTTATATATACTATGATTGTGGAAAGGAAAGTACCACATCTGAGTTGTTAGCCAGCTCTAATTTACCCGATAGTGAAGTTTTTGGTGAATATGACTTTTACTCTATAATGCATTACGCAATTAATTACAGTTGTATGTGGCCCAATGATGATTATATTGATGACTTGCCAATAGGAATACCTGGTCAACGGGATTCTCTCAGTACAGGAGACATAATGGCTATTAATAGTATTTATGAGAATCGTTAGTCTTCTTTTAATATTAATTATTGCGTCAGATTTATTGCATTCACAAGATGATACTGAACTCAATTTTTTCTTCTGTGAATATGATCAATCCTTTCAGTTTGATAGGGCATTTAAACATAGCTGTGATACTTTCCAAAAGAGCAAAAAATCATATTACAGTAAGGACTCGAAACAATTCAACAAACTTTTGGACTCTCTTGGACAGAAAGTAAAAGAATTATATTCGATTGACTCCAGATTTAGGTTTAGGGAGCATAAAAGCATAAAGAGCTTTGCTACAGTGAATTGTTGCTGCTCTCAGAAAGACGAGCCAATCGACAGGTTTATCTTGTACAATCCTCTTAAAATGGATAAGTTTTTATCGCTCGATAATCAACTCAATTGGGCGGGTATAGGCGCATTTCTGCACGAAATAGGACACCATCTCAATGGTGATGTAATAGAAGGGTTTTCTCATCTTGATACTACTTATAGACGGCATATCGAACGAGAAGCGGATATTTTTTCTGGATATGTAATGTTTTTCTTGGGAGCGAATTTAGAAAATGCTCAATTGGGTATTAATACTTTAATTAGAGATTCTAAGAATCCTAATTATCCTTCTAAAAAAGATCGGTTGAATGCGATTAAAATCGGATGGAATAGGGCAAAAAGAATTAAGCTTCCAATGCCTATTGGGATCAACAGACTTGAACCAGAATTTTATGCTCGTAGATGGTTTGAAGTTGCATATTTAACCGCTGAAACATATCAATTTGACAAGGCTATAGAATATTATAAAACTGCGATTGAAATATTTCCTGCCATTGAAGAGGCAAGAGGAAATATTGCCTATTGTCATTGGATGGTAATTAAAGAGCGCTTTAATCAGGCTAAATCAATTGGTCACAAAGAACGGTTAGCATTATTAGATCGATGTAAGGAGTGTATAGAAATGGTGAATTATGAATACGACCATTTCGAGGTGAAAGAGCGTCCAGGGTATTTAATCTCGAATTATATTAAAGCTTGTGAGAATTACCAGAGGGCATTGACGGAATAAAGCTGTAGAGACAGTTCTTAATATAATACTAAAAAGAGATTAGGTGGGCATATAAAAATAAAGTGAGGACCTTGATTTAAGATCCTCACTTTTATCGCTTATTTTGAAATTTTGGTAAATTTCTTCGTGGTTCGTTCTCCACTGAGTTTGTTATAAATATGCACTAGATAAACTCCATCTTGCAATTGTGAAATGTCAACTGCACTTTTGGATTTGTTGTAGTTATACCCTGTGGTTTTGATTCCTTGGATGTTGAATATTTCTATGACATCTCCGTCTCTAATATTCTTTAATCTTATGAATTGTTGTGCTGGATTAGGATAAACCAATATTTGGTCGATATCATGTTCTACGATTTGTGATAAGCTACCTTCTGTTTGGTTACTCTTCTTCCACCTCTTGATCTTGATGAATTTCCAATTATCGGCAGACCTTCTATCTTTTGAATTAGACGGTGGGTCAAGTTTGATTACAAAATATTTGTACTTCGTATAATTAGAAGTTGGCATTCTCACATAGTCGGATTCGTTATCACAATCTCTTGAGCCTCTTAGGCTATAGCTGTCAGTGTCAAGCCATGTATGATACCGAGAGCTATATGACTTTCTTGTGGCAAGGCCATACTTTACTTTTCCTCGATATCTTTGTGATTGACTGCCATCACGTACACAGGCTGTAGTAGACATTTTTACTCTACTGCCTCTTTTTGGATATAACGTTTGGACCTTACTATTCGAGAGATAAAAATTAGCATTGGTCGAATTGTTAGTGCGACCTGTTTTTGAGAATTTACGATATGGTGTATATGATACTCCATAGCACGGGTGGAAGTGCTTTATCCTAACTTCATAAGTTTCTCCGGACTTAGGGCTAAAGTTGTAACTCCTAGAGTATCCAACGTACTTGTTAACAACCAACCTGTTTCTATTTTTAATTTGAATTCGATATACGTATCTTTTATTGGAAGAAGGGCTATTCCACTTGATGATTACGTTGTTGCCAGTAATTTTAGCTCCATTGGCGGGACTCTGTATATAACTTTCTGGATTTCCAAAAAGAACATTCGGATTCACAAATTTTCCTGGAAACTTAGGCAATCCACAACCTGCCCTTTTAGGTAGTGCTCCCTTGAAGGTATATCGCTCATCATAGACTCCATTATATACCGCAAAATGAAGATGATCTGTTGACTTACCTCTTAGTGAGGCAATTTTACCTAAATATTGCCCTTTGACAACTTTTGCTCTTTGCTTAATGTGTCGTGGAAAATTCCCTAAATGCCAGTACACATGGCAAAACTTTTGACCTCTGCTATCCACAGATTCAATAACCACCAACCCTCGCCAGCCAGTAGATTCTTCACGGATAAATTTTTTGATCACTCCGCCATAGGCAGCATACACTTTTTTACCAACAGTTTTTCTTGCATCACCTGGGACTTGATAGTCCACTCCTGCATGGGTATACCATTGGTTCCCACATTTTTTCCAGCGCCAGTTGACACCATAGTTTAACACGACCTGATAATCGCACCTCTCTCCTTCTAAAGGAAATCCAAGTGCTGGAATTTTGGCGGCGTAAGTAGTATTATTCAACATAATACTGAGTAATCCGAAAAGTAAAATTTTTTTCATTTCATTAATTTTTTACTGAAAAAATTTTATCTGATCACTCTAATTATTACATTTAATTATTAGATCGATCAGATCTGCTGAATTTTTTAAGAGATAGCTGTAACTATCTCTTTTTTAATTTATGTTCATTTCTATATTATCAATCTTTACTTCTTTGCTTGATTTGTATATTTTAATAGGAGACGAAGAACTTGATAATACTTCCATTTGCCTTTTAAGTTTTATCAAGTAGGGTTCCATTTTTTTTCTGTATTCTTCCACAGACCCATAATGTTCTTTGATAAACTTATTCGCAATTTCCAAATCATGGTCTACGTGTTTAGTGATATCCGTGTAGGAGATGCAATCTTCGAATAACGCTAACTCATTCAATACATCAGCAATTTCTCTACCCGACGTATTATCTTTACATCTCTTAGGGAGTTTTATCATTTTATTAGTTTTTATTAAAAAATTTTAAATTATTTTCAGAATCTCTTCTTTCATATGATCGAGCTCTTTATATAATTCCATATCTGTTTTTTTACGTTCGTGAAGTTTATCAAAGTTGTATTCACCCTCAATTCTTAATTGAATTATCTTCTTCTGGACAGTAGTTAGATTACTGAAGTATTCAGGGAAAAAATCATAGGTCTCCCATTCTATACTCTTCGTTGATTCTGTTTTTATCGTTAATTGGCATACTACGCTGATTATAAAATTTAACACTTTTACTAAGTTCCTATCGGTGTAAATTTTATATCTTCTATCGTCCGATGTTACCCAATTCTGAAAAAGGGCAAATGATTCTATTAATATTTGGTTGACAGTTTCAAAGTCATTTTTCTTTATATACGCTTGTGGTATTATTACTCCTTCGGTACATATATATTTTGTAACCTTACTCATATAATCGGCAATTACTTTACCTTCTGTACTATATGTATATATATCTGAATTCATTTAGATTTCTAATTCATTGGCTAAAATAGATTTCATCTTTTTGACCTCCTTTGGTATTCTATTTCTGGAAATTCTATACCTTTTGGCCAAAGAGACATTAGATTCTGAATTGGTAACTTTTGAAACAAAGCATTCTATTTCATCTTCGGTTTTATTATACTTTCGAAGTATATCATAAACCTGTTTAAAATAATTATCTAAATCTTTTTCGACTTCGAAATTCTTATTCGCGACACTTACTATTAATTTTCTTCGTCTAATGTCTTTACGAATGAAATCGATGGTGCGAAATGTTACCATTTGATTTAGCAATCCAAAGCCAATATGTTTTGATTTTGATGATTCTCTAAAACTCATAATGTGTAATTCGATGTATACATCGGTTAGAATACCTGAAGCGATTTCTTCTGCATCCTTTCTTGCATAATCCGATGAGTTCATAATTTTTTTGATACTAATGAGCATTGCAGTATGCCAATATTCCAAGAAAAACTGGGCGAGATCATTATTGAATCTCCTAACTTCCATTGAGCTTTTATTCTCAGGTAATTTTAAATCGACCATTTGTAACAATTAAGAGTGGTTTATTAATTAGGTCGAATCAGTGAGGCTAATTTGCACTATGGCATCTAATTATTTTTAAGGATTTAGAATTTTTACCTTCCCTTAAAGAATAAATGGTAATTTATACATCTGAAAATTTAGATGCATCCCTATTTTGTGGGATTTTTTCAAAAATTTTAGATTTTTTGACCTGTTATGGGGTTATGAAACATGATATTATTTGACCTCATCGGAATCCGAATCCATGGCTCAATATTTGCACCTCTTATGAGGTGACCGCACCAAACCACATAGTAGGAGGATTTACATTCACTGATGAACGACTGATCTCGTCAGAGTCGAGTACGACAGTGCTCGAAGGGAGAGAACGACGAAAGTCGGTGGGAGAGCCATTAATCGAACAAGTTCCTATTCTATGACGGCCCCTAACCATATTGTCGGGGGCTTCTGTTTCACTGGTGTATTCGCCAGTATAGGAGGCATCAACATCCTCCAAGACTATAGACTGTTGCCAATCATCCTATTCGCCTCACTCCTACCCGATATAGATTTACCACGTAGCAGTATTGGGAAGCTGTTTTTTCCTATCGCTAAAGTCATCAATCGTAAGTATGGCCATCGGACGATCACCCATAGTTTAGTGGTTTTGTTGGGACTGGTGGCTTTGATATCAGCCTTTCAGAGTGCGTACTTTCCGAGTATGAAGGTGGCGCAGGTGTTTGGCTTGGCCTATGGCAGCCATATCTTGTTTGATATGATGACGGTGCAAGGCGTACCGCTATTCTATCCATTTAAGAAAAACCCTTGTGTCCTTCCTGGTAATCCAGAGATGAGGCTGCGGACGAATAGTATCCGTCAAGAGACGGTGGTGTTTTGCTTTTTTATGGTGAGTGCGATATTCATGAAGC
>JAHDBE010000169.1 GCA_020630555.1 Saprospiraceae bacterium | reverse complement strand
ATGGAGATTATGTAAATACCCCGAATACCTGTGTGGGTTGTCATCAGGAGGATTACGATAATTCTGCAAATCCTGACCATGGGGCGATAAATATTCCTACAGATTGTGCGGATTGTCATACGACGGAAGTTGGCTGGCAGCCAGCAAGTTTTGATATTCACGATGATTATTATCCATTGACTGGAGCGCATAATACAATTATGAATGAATGTGCTCTTTGCCATAACGGAGATTACGTAAATACCCCGAATACCTGTGTGGGATGTCATCAGGAGGATTATAATAATTCTGTAAATCCTGACCATGTTGAACTTGGAATTCCCCAAGATTGTGCGACTTGTCATACGACGAATCCTGAATGGATGCCGGCAAGTTTTGACATACACGACGACTATTATCCGTTAAATGGAGCACATGCCCTTATTGCCACTCAATGCGCTGTCTGTCATAATGGAGATTATGTAAACACCCCGAATACTTGCGTAGGTTGTCATCAAGATGATTTTGATGGCACGATAAATCCTGATCATGGCCAAGCTGGCTTTTCATCCAACTGCCTAGATTGTCATTCTGAAATATCATGGATTCCTTCAAGTTTTAGTCATGATTTCTACCCATTAAATGGAGCTCATAGCAATCTTGATTGCAATTCTTGTCACAGTAATGGTTATGTAGGCACACCTAATACCTGCATTGGATGTCACCAAACAGATTTTGATGGTACAACTAATCCTAATCATAGTACTGCAGGTTTCCCTATTGACTGTTTACAATGTCATACAGAAGATGCTTGGATTCCATCAAGTTTTGATCATGATAATATGTATTTCCCCATTTATAGTGGTAAACATGATGGCGAATGGACACTTTGTTTAGAGTGTCATATTATACCTAGCGATTTTTCAATGTTCAGCTGTATCGACTGTCATGAACACAGCAATCAGTCTATTGTCGATGATGATCATTCTGATGTTCCAGGATATATTTACGAGAGTAATGCCTGTTTTTCTTGTCATCCAGACGGTGAGAAATGATGAGGAATAAAACTATTAATATCTTATTAGTCATGTTTTCTTTTTTGACTTTCGTCAATGGGCAATCAGATAGACTTGAAGGTGAGGTAAGTTTTATTACTTCTGATAATGTTTATGTCAGGTTTTTGAATACCACGGAAATTTCAGTAGGAGACACATTATTTATGGAATCTTTTCCGTGCTTAGAAGTTGAAAAAAAATCTTCCACTTCCTGTGTCTGTAAGAGAATTAATGAATGTGATTTACAAATTAAACAAAAGGTGTTCATGCCTTTGAAAGAAACCGATAATTTGTCGAATAGCATGGATACTTTAGTGCCTCAAAAACTAGAAAAAGCTGACATAGACTCAGCACTTCCTGTTTCTGTAAATCTCGACAAACAAGAAAAAGAGAATTCAAATTTACAGAGAATTAGAGGACGTACTTCACTCGCCAGTTATTCAAGTTTTTCACCATTTGAGGATAAAGATAGGCATCGGGTCATGGCCCGTTTATCGTATAACGTGGAACGAATTAACAACGGTAAATTTTCCTTTTATAGTTATTTAAATTATCGTAAGAATATACAAAGTGGCTCTAGTTCCACCATAGGTTCTAGTTTTTTAAGAATTTATAATTCTTCCGTTTCCTATCAAGCAGATAGTAGTCTTGTATTGAATTTTGGCAGGTCCATTAATCGTAATATGGCTAGTATTGGTGCTGTAGATGGATTGCATGCTGAGAAAAGATTCGGCACTATATTAACCGGAGCATTGATAGGATTCAGACCTGATATCGGGACATTTGAGTTTAATCCGAATTTATTTCAATATGGTTTTTTTGTGGGTTCGGAACTGGCACGCAATAAATTAAGATATAGAGTGACCTTGGGTTTTATGGAGCAAAGAAATCAAGGACAGATAGATAGAAGATATATTCATATACAAAGTGTCCAGAATTTTAGTCGTGACTTAAATGTATTTAGTTCGATTGAGGTTGATCTATATCAGTTTGTTCATTCCACATCAATCAATAAACCAAGACTGACTAATTTATATGTTTCGGCGAGATACAGATTAAGTAAAGATCTTTCCATTAATATTGCCTACGACAATCGAAAACGTATTCTTTTATACGAAACATTTAAAACTGAAATCGAACAGTTATTGGATGATGATATTTCCAGACAAGGAATCAGATTCCGTATTAATTATAGGTTTTTAAGAAAAATTCAGACCGGAATTAGTATCGCTCGGAGGTATCAGTCAGATATGGGTAATCAATCTAACAACTACAATGCTTTTTTAAGTATTAGAAAGCTTGGGCACAAAACTGGAAATTTGGCTTTCCGATATAATCGAAATGCATCAAATTATCTCAAGTCAGAAATTATCTCTACATCATATACTTTAAATACTTTTAAGAGTAGACTGAGTAGCCAGTTCTATTTTCGTAATGTGCGTTATGATTATTTTTCAAATGAAATAAAACTTGCTCAAAATTATTATGGTACTAACTTGAATTTTAAACTTTCTAAATCCATGAGATTAGCTCTTATGGGAGAAATGTCAATTCGGGACAATAATAATTTTTATAGATTAAATACTAGATTGATAAAAAGATTCAATTGATATATATGAGATACTTAATACCATGTATGATGCTTCTATTTTTTGTTTCCTGCGAAACTTCACCCAGAAATATTGAACCAACAGTTGTAGACAATTCCAAAAATCTACAAGAAACAACAGGTATTTTTAATTCTCAGACACAAGAAAATTCGCGAAAGCGAAATGATGAAAAAATAGAATCAGAAGTAAATCATGTGATTGCCCTTGAGGTGTTACCAACCGATAAATATGTATATGTACGTGTAAAAAACGAGATAGAGGAATTTTGGATTGCGGCAAGTAAACAAAACATAAATGTGGGTGACGCGTATTTTTATCGGAATGGATTGTTAAAAAATAACTTCAGGAGCAAAGAGTATGATCGCGTGTTTGAGAAAATATTTCTGGTGTCACAGTTGGTTCCAGTAGATCATGCTAGTCTTGGAAATAAGAAGACAGGTAATGTAAAATTGTCACAATCGAATTCTAGCACTTCTGTTAAGTCGATAAAAAATATAATCGAAAATTCGTCTACTCTGGCTGGAACAGAAGTAGAATTTCAAGGAACGTGTACAAAACTTAATCCCAATATCATGGATCGCAATTGGATTCATTTAAAAGATGGATCAGCCGATGATTATGATTTTGTAGTGACTTCTTCAGTGGCCGTTCCTGTGGGTCATACCGTGACGATGAAAGGGACAGTTGTCGTTGATAAAGATTTTGGATCGGGTTATCGATATGATCTAATTATTGAAAACGCAATTTTAGTTCGTGAATAAAAAGGGTTTAAAAAATAGACTTCATAAACTAATTAAAACGGTTTTTGGGACGAGGGCGGGAGCCCTGTATATATTGATCTTTGCAACTGTAATTGGTATTGCTACTTTTATTGAAAACGACTTTGGGACTAGTGCGGCGCAAAAAGTTATTTATAAGACAAAGTGGTTTGAATGTTTGTTATTATTATTCAGCGGTAGTTTAGTATTTAATGTGATTAAGTACCGTATGATTCAAAATAAAAAATGGGCACTCGTAATTTTTCACTTGGCCATTTTGGTCATTTTTTTAGGGGCAGGGGTGACACGTTATTTTGGATATGAAGGCGTTATGCATATACGTGAAGGCGCAAGTTCAAATTCTATTCTTAGTTATGATACGTATTTGGAATTTGAAGCCATCGATAGAGTTGGTAAGTATCATTTCGACGAAAGTGTCCTTTTTGCAAGTTTAGGAAGTAATGCATTTAACTCCTCATATCGAATAGGACAGAACTTATTAGATGTAAGAGTATTAGATTTTATTCCTAATCCGATTCAAGAAATCGTCGAAGATCCGAATGGTATACCAACTTTGAAAATTGTTTTTGGAAGTAATGAAGGTCGAGAAGACTACATTATTCAAGAAGGGGAACTAAGGAGTATTCGAGGTGTGCTTTTTAATTTTTCACCAACAATTGATGCCAGAGCTTTCAATATAAATTACGATGAAGTCTTGTCTTTTAAATCTAATCAGGTTTTCACCCAAACAATAATGTCAACTCAAGAAAGGGATACACTGTATCCTCAGGAAAAGGGACATAGACTTCACTTGAAATCTTTGTATTCTAATGGGTCTACTGCCTTCGTATTTGGTGATTTTAATCCATCTGGAAAAGTGAATGTCTCTAGTGAAAAAAGTAAGGTTACAAATGAAAGTTTGAATGCAGTAAAATTAGAAATCAATGTAAATGGAGAAACAAAAACAAATTTTGTTTACGGAAAAAAAGGATTACCCGGTCAGCCAACTATTTTTTCTTTTGAAAACTTGAGTTTAGCTGTTCGCTATGGAGCAAAGAATATAAAGCTTCCTTTTGCTCTCGGTCTACATGACTTCCAAATGGAAAGGTATCCGGGAACTAATAGTGCCGCCTCTTACGCAAGCGAAGTCCAACTTATTGACGAGCGATATGGCATTGAAGAAGACCATCGAATTTTTATGAATAATATTCTTACATATGATGGTTTTAGATTTTTTCAATCCTCCTTTGATCAAGATGAGAAGGGGACATATCTAAGTGTAAATCATGACTTCTGGGGTACTTGGATTTCATATTTGGGTTACTTTCTTCTTACTGTTGGTTTAATTATGGTTTTTTTTAGTCGCAAGACGAGATTCTACCAAGTCACCCAAAAAATATCGCGATTAAGAAAGGATAGGATGCTAGCATTAGTGTTTTTTGTTTCTGTTTCTTGTTTTTCCCACGCACAAAAAATAATCAATCCTAAGTTTGATGTCATATCGCAGCAGCATGCAGACTTGTTTAGCCAATTAATCGTTCAGGATCATAAGGGAAGAATGAAACCTGTGCATACTTTGAATAGAGGATTGATTAGGAAAATCGCAAGGAAGGAAAGTGTATTAGGTTTAAGTGCGGATCAGGTCATTTTATCGATGTTTGGAAATAAACCAAGTTGGTTGTCCAAACCCATTATAAAAGGTGTCAAGTCGAAGGACATAAAACGGCAATTAGGGCTAGATGCAGAGTACTATGCGTATAAAGATTTTTTTAATACAGATGGAAGTTATAAGCTAAAAGAACAAGTGAGACGTGCTTATGGTTTACAACCGATTGATCGGACAGTAATCGAAAAAGAGCTAATGAAAATCGATGAGCGCGTAAATATTGTGAGCATGATTTTTTCGGGGCGTATACTGAAATTGATACCCGTTGAAAACGATGAAAATAATACCTGGATTTCAGCAGTACCTGATCATGGGAGAAATACCATTGATCGAACCATAGCTGATAATTTTTTTAGTAGTTATAAAAAAGCATTGCATGACGTCAATCACTCAAATGATTATAGTTACGCAAATCAGATTTTATTTGAATTAAAAAATTATCAAAAGCTACATGGTCAAGAAGTTTTGCCCTCGGATGCACAGATAAAACTGGAAATATTTTTAAATGATTTGAATGTTTTTAATCGGCTGTCTTTGTATTATTTTATTACTGGAATACTGGCACTGTTAGCATTATTCTTATCTGTGTTTAAACCGTCCTTACCTATTAAGACTGGGATTAGAATATTGTTAGTAATGGTGGTGTTGGGCTTTGTCTTTCATACTCTGGGACTAGGAATTCGTTGGTATGTGTCTGAACGGGCCCCATGGAGTAACGGGTACGAATCCATGATTTATATCGCTTGGACATCTGTTTTGGCTGGGTTGATATTTGCGAGAAAAAACCTTGGAGGCCTGTCAGCGACGATGATTTTATCTGGATCAATTTTGCTAGTTGCTATGTTGAGTTATCTTGATCCAGAAATCACGCCACTTGTTCCAGTGCTACGTTCTTACTGGTTGACTATTCATGTTTCTCTAATTGCAGGGAGTTATGGTTTTCTAATGTTAGGTGCAATTATAGGAGTAATAAATCTCCTCTTAATGATTTTTAATAACGAGACTAATAAACGCTTAGTAAAAAGTCAGATTAGAGAATTAACTCTTATAAGTGAAATTACTTTAATGGGGGGCCTTGTGATGATTTCCATAGGGACCTATCTTGGAGGAATTTGGGCTAATGAGTCATGGGGTCGTTATTGGGGATGGGATGCGAAAGAGACTTGGGCATTGGTCACAATTCTAGTCTATGCATTTATATTGCATATGAGACTGATTCCAGGTCTTAAAAGTTTATACGCTTTTAATCTTGCGACCTTATTCGGAATGGCTTCGGTCATTATGACCTATTTTGGTGTCAACTACTATTTATCTGGACTGCACTCTTATGCAGCTGGCGATCCTGTACCAATCCCTAATTGGGTTTATATCGCTGTTGTTAGTCTATTCGTTATATCCGTTTTTGCCTTTATTCGAAAAAAGCGCATAGGTATCTAAATAAGA
>JAHDBE010000168.1:5678-6521 GCA_020630555.1 Saprospiraceae bacterium | reverse complement strand
GGTACAAGAGCTAACATCTCATTTAATATCTTTTCGGCCTCTTCATATTTGCCTTGTTGTAATAATCCATAATGCAACCATGCAAGTGAGTGATATCCACGTGCCCCATCCGATAACTCTTTTTGAACCATACGTTTTACACTTGCCTCATAAGATCTTTGATTCGAGTTAACCACACCATGCCATTCGCCTAAGGCTAGATATATATGAGACGGCATGTGTAAAGCGTGAGCAGCATCTGGGGCAACCTGAGCATAAGCGTCTGCGGCATCCAGAGCATCTTTCGCGGAAAGCGGGCCATCTAAAGCATGAATCTTATAATGTAAAGCCCCTGGATGTTTGGGATTAACTTTAATAATGCTGTCGGCGATCGAAGCTGCTAAACGCAAATCATCGCTCCCGCTTCCGTACTCTTCGGTTGACCAAATGAGTGATAATGCATAGAACGCTGCGATTTCTTGATTCTCAGGATATCTATTCTTCAACACCCTCAAATGATCACTAATAAGGTCATTTCTCGTTTTAAAATCACCTTCTCCGTACATGATTTCGACAAGCTCCCACATATCTTTCTCTAAGGGGTCATCGATGGAAGATAAACGTTCTTCCTTTGAATCGCCTCTACGAGAAATGATCGCTTTACCCTTATCTGTATTTTGTAATCTCCAAAGTGCTTTATAATGACACATGGCTTCACCCCAATGTGTTAAAACCTCAGTACTATCCAAAGCTGTCGCTTCTTCAAACGCCACTAAAGCATCGTCGTATTCAAAATTATGCAAGAGCAAAAGTCCTTCATTGAATTTATTTTGAGTTACCGAATTTAGAGTGAATCCATGTTGT
>JAHDBE010000168.1:0-5668 GCA_020630555.1 Saprospiraceae bacterium | reverse complement strand
ATTACCAATGAAGCATCCGTAGAATCTTCAGATTTCTTTGATTGATCTTTAGGAGAGCAACTTTGAAGTACGGAAAAGAGGAAGAGTGTAAGAAAGTGTATTGGCTTCATCGAAAATTGTTTTGAATATACTCTTTGAAGTTATTCATTCTTTGACGTCTTATAAAAATTGGGCTTAGGAAATTTTCATGCACTCAATCTAACTTAGATTAAGAGTTTGCTTAATATATTGCAGGGATTGAATGTAAGATTCTATTTTTGAAAGGATAATAATTTTCGCACAAAGAGATATTAGTATGGAATCCAAGGGTTTATTTAGAAATATTAAAGGTGATTTTTTTGGAGGTTTAACCGCAGGGATTGTGGCTCTTCCTCTAGCACTTGCTTTTGGATTACAGTCGGGCATGGGTCCTGAGGCAGGATTATATGGTGCCATCTTTATTGCTTTTTTTGCTTCTTTGTTTGGAGGTACTGACACTCAAATTTCGGGACCAACGGCACCTATGACCGCAGTCAGTATGGTAGTCATTGCTTCTATTTTTCAAGATTTTAACGGGGACTTATCCAAGGCGATCCCAGTCATTCTTTCTGTATTTATGATCGCCGGGCTCATGCTTGTCTTACTCGGAATTATTGGCGTTGGAAAATACATACGTTATATGCCCTACCCCGTCGTTTCTGGTTTTATGACCGCGATTGGTGTTATAATTCTTGTCACCCAAATACAACCTATGTTGGGATATTATCCGAAAGAGGACTCCTCGTTTGTAGATGGTTTTGTGGACAAAGCGGAGCAACTCTATGCAGGACAAGTTTTAAATAAAAACTCGGTAGACGGGATCTATGATGTCAGTCTATTAGAAAGTACAATAACCAGCATTAAGAATGTTTCTTCCTCTGAGATTAGAGATGAGGCAGTTAAACTTGCTGGTAGTTATTCATCGGGTGTCCTTGGTGCGTTAAAGACTATGATGACTGCGCTGCAGAATATAAATCTCACCGAATTAATTCTCGCCTTATTTACCATCTTCATTATTTATGGATTTAAGCGAATCACGACCTCTATACCTAGCACATTGGTGGCTTTATTAACTGTCTCAGGAGTGGCCTATATTTTACAGACACAAGGGATTATTAGCTACAGGCCTATTCCAGAAATACCCTCTGGTTTTCCAGATCCACGGTTTGATATTTTTACTCATTTCTCGATTGGCTCAGTGACGCCCTATTTACTTACCGCATTTACATTGGCTTTGTTGGGCGCTATAGATTCTTTGTTGACTTCCTTGGTGGCAGACAATTTAACTAAGACCAAACACAAGCCTAACAAAGAACTTGTTGGACAAGGTATTGGAAATAGTATTGCGGCCTTTTTTGGTGGCATTCCTGGTGCGGGCGCCACGATCCGAACGGTCGTAAATATTCAGTCTGGGGGTAAAACCAAAATTTCTGGAATGGCTGCTGGGGTCTTATTGCTTATTATCTTATTACTCTTAGGGCCTATTGCGTCCCAAATACCTGCGGCAGTTTTAGCGGGTATTTTAATTACCGTAGGCATCGGAGTTATGGATTATAAAGGACTGCGTGCTCTTCCCACGATGCCAAAGTCTGAAATCGCCGTTTTAATCATTGTTTTATTGCTTTCTGTGTTTTGGAATCTTGTCTTTGCGGTTATGATCGGAATGATCTTATCGACATTCATATTTATGAAGCAGATGGCTGATAATACCTCTAAAGAATCAGAAATAAGAGAATTAAAATCTCATACGGAGGACAGTGAATTATGGGTAGATGAAAATGTATTACCAGAGACCTATAAGGACAATGTGTTTATAAAACACTTAAATGGCCCCTTGTTTTTTGGATTTACGAGTGAGTTTCAAGATTTAGTAACCCAGGTACCTCAGGACACACGCTTTTTAATTGTTCGTATGGATCGAGTTCCGTATGTGGATCAATCTGGATTATTTGCTTTAGAAGATGCACTCCTTGATTTAGAATCTAGAAACGTCGAGACATTGATGGTCGGCTTGGATGGTCAGCCTAAACAAATGTTGGATCGTTTTAGCCTTGCTCCAGGACTCGTCCAAGAAGGTCATCTATTTAAATCTTTCAAGCAATGTGTCGAATGGTTAAGTGAAAATCTTACAGAATCTGAAAAGGCTAATTAATTTTTGGCGAAAGCCACACCATAACGACGTGGATCACCTGCTGCTGAATAATGTGATCCACTTCTAACAATAGAGTGCGTACCTCCAAAATACAAGGATGGTTCGGGCCATATCTTTATTTCCTCACTTGGATTAATATCAAAGCCCAGTTCCGTGTTTATGATTTTGCCGTCATAATACATTTTAGGAAAAATTATCGCTTCATCCACAGGTAAATTATATACCAGTGCATTTATAATTGTCTGTGCCAACACAAAAGGAATCCTTCCTGCACCTCCTGTTCCCGTGATCATTTTTATTGCACCATTTTGTCGAATGATCGTAGGTGTCATCATTGATCGAAGTCGTTGGTTTGGGACCCAGCTATGATATCCATTGGGAAGCAAGGCACCTTCGCCAAGCATATTATTCATCTGCATATCTGTGCCCTCTATAAAATAACCATTGCCCTCACCTATTGAGGTCGTCAGTGCTACGGCCATTCCAGAATCATCGAGAATATTAAAGTGTGAGGTACCGCGCGTATTATTATTTAAATCCACAGGCGGCAATTGAATCCCGAAATTTTCACGAAAGTGGACAATTAAAGCATCTAAATCATCTTTTAAATTATCTAAGGTTTTATTGACTTTCGTCAAAGATTTAAAGTGATCACTAGACGCTAAGGGATGAATTTTTTGAGCTGTAAATTGCGATAAATACGAGCAAAGTATATAGCCACCAACGGACGGACCGCATGCCGTTTCTAAGGTGTATTCGCCGAAAGGAATGGATAAAACATCCAAAACCCTGGCTTCATAATTTTCGAAATCTTCTCTCGACAAAGATGAACCTGGTCTTTTTGATTTGCTCGTAATTAGTTCGGATACTTCTCCTTTGTAAAACAAATCCTTGCCTTCAATAATTAAGCTTTCTAAAAAATCGGCATAGGCTGGCATTTTAATAATTGCACCTACTTCCTTCGCTTTTTCTCCATCAAAAAACAATTCTTGTCCTTTAGGACTTTCGCGAAAAATATCGGATAAAAGATTGAGATCATAGTTCTGAAAAGTATTCATCGCAATGCCCTCTTTGGATTTATCAATGGCAATCTGTGCCAAATCCTTCATGGGCATTGTACCATAAATCTCATGCATCTTATAAATACCAGCGATAGCTCCGGGGACTGCCGATGAACCTGTCCCTATGTAAAAATCTTCTGTGGAAGGTCCGAAATCCACTGTGATAGGATAAAAATCATATTGATCTGTTGCCAATTTATGACCTGGAGTCTGACAAAAGAAATCTATCATTTTAGATGTACCATCAGGCAATCCAATGATGGCAAATCCTCCAGCACCCGCAGATGCCATACAGGGTTCGGCTAAAAAGCTCATCCAATACGCTGCGATGGCTGCATCGACTGCATTACCTCCAGAATCTAAAATTAATTGTGCCGCAGAAAGAGTCTCTTCGTGTCCCGCTGAAATCGCATAAGCCATGGACGAATTTAACTAATCCACTCAATATCAAAATGTAAATTTTCCTGAGTAGCAGAGCAGTCTATTCCCGACTGAAGAAATTCAAACTTTTGAACTTTAATGTCAAAGTCAGTGACAGAGATCTTTAGGTCTTCCCGATTATTAAGGTTTTCTATCGGAAGTTTTAATTGAGAATTTACTAAATCGGCAATGTTTAACGGAAAAAGATCAGCTAAGCGACTTTCAATAACCTTGTTAATGACAGGGGCACCTAATCGTTGAATAAAATTATCCGCTTTTACTGATACATCAAGATGCGTATTTGCTAATTGACCTGAGTCGTTTAAATATGGATCCAATTCGATATCCACAGTACCTTTTATGGGATGTTGAATTTTAAAGTGCAACAAGAGTTTATCCGTCATAGATGTTTTAAAATCATCCACTTGAATTTTTTGTCCACCTACATCAATGGATTTTAAAAGTGGTAAAAGCAGATCCGAGATGGAGTCATAACTCAATGTCAAGCTTAGACTCTGTTGGGATTTTTCAGGTTTGTCCAGGGCTTTGTAAATTAAATTTTCTTTAGCCGAAGCATCAATGTCACTAATATTTGGTGACAATTGAAAAGCTCCTTTTATCAGGATAAATTCTTCATCATCTATTACTTGCGACAAATGACAATGTCTAAGTTGAGGATACAGATTTACCGAATGACTAAGATTAATTTTATGTAATTGGCTTTGAGAAAATTCTGTCATTTTACCAGATAAGTCTAGTTTTTCAGACAATTCTTTATCTAGTCTTCGAGTCAATCTCTCTCCCATTTTTTCAATGATAAAATCTGATATAGACTCGACAGAAAAGTTGATAGAGCCCATTTGAAGTTGGGGGGCTTTAATCCATTCGTGATCCGTTATTTGGCTTTTAGTTTTTAAATTAAAATTGGATTCTATGAGGTACTCAATGGATGCATCAGCTCCTAAAGTACCATCTAACTCTATTGTAAATAATCCTTCCGGCTTTGAGCATTTAATACTTACTGGGAGACGTAAGTCTATTTTAGAACTAGCTAATTTAAAACTAAAATCTTCGAGAAGTGAAAGTTCAATTTTAAACCCATTATACTCTAATGCTTCTTCTAGCTCCGCTGAAATGATTTTAATGACAAGGTCCTCAAGCGTATTCTTCTTGAGCTTTAAAGAAAAAGAAGTAAAGTCAGATTTAGTCATATTACAAAAATATGTAATATGTTAGGTCGATACTAATATTTAGAGTTAAAAAAAGCCGGACTAAATCCGGCTTTTCTATTATTTAAGGTGAATGAATTGATCTTTATAAACCCTTCCGTTTATGGTGAGTTGATACAAATAGACTCCATAACCATGCAATTCTTCTGCGCTGATTCTCCAGTCATGATTGCCCTTTGTTAGAGATGTCGTTTTGCTAAGTACACGCTGACCTGTAGAATTGAATACCAAAAGCTCTACTTGACCATCCTGCTCTAAAGCAAATTTGATTAATGCTTCCTCAGACCATGGATTCGGACTCACCGTACTAAAACTTATTTGTTCTTCCGTTTGATCCATATGCTTAAATCGTAACACAAGCTTTTGATCCTTGGAATATAGTTCGTTTCGTAGATTATTATCCGTAGAATTAAATTGTTCCATAGTTACCTTAGAAGACGTCTTTATGTAAAAGAGTACTTCCTCATTTGAGCGTATTGATGTCCCATTAGTAGAAGACCAACTTAATCGTAATTTTTCATTTTTTACTGTAAAGTGGTTTGCAGTGATTGTACAATGTCCACTCAAAACTTCTGCGTCACTAAGCTCATCGATTGTAAATTGAAATCCTTGAATATCAGAGTCTCCGTAAATGGCATAGGTATAGTTTCCATTTTCGTAAGACTCAACAATATTAAAGTTTACTTGATTTTGATCTGTTTGACTTCCGTCAAAGTTATTGAGTTCGACACTACCATTAACGTCTCCCGTTTTGATTCCTGTGAAGTCTATCCACATGTTGGATTGTA
>JAHDBE010000167.1 GCA_020630555.1 Saprospiraceae bacterium | reverse complement strand
ATCGTACCTGAGTTAAGTTTAGCAGGAATGATTACCGATGCAAAATGGGAGGATATTCTTCCCCTTCCGGGAAAGGAATTAATTCTTGTTGGAGAATGGATGGCCCCAAAAATTCTTCATTTCAATGGCAGAAAATTCGACATCATTGAATCAAATCTTTCAGAGCGATCGGGTTGGTGGCAAAGTATTGAAACCTCTGATATTGACAAAGATGGCGATCTAGATTTAGTGCTGGGAAATTTAGGGGACAACTTTTACTTGGAGGCAAGTTCAGATAATCCATTGTTTTTATGGATTAATGATTTTGATCAAAACGGTTCGATAGAAAAACTCATTACAACTCGTGACGAAGAAGGAAAGGATAAAGCTGTTTTTGTCAAAAGAGATCTTGTAGACCAGTTACCAGGATTAAAAAAAGAAAATCTAATGCATCGAGACTTTGCAAAACGAAGTTTCCAAGATTTATTCGATAAGGACATTTTATCACGATCAATCATCAAACAAATAAATTTCACTGAATCCATGATCGCTTTAAATGATGGAGATGGAAGTTTTAGGTTTCATGAGTTACCTAATGAAGTTCAACTTTCTTGTGTTAATGACATACTAGCTATGGATGTTAATGAGGATGGTTATGAAGATTTAATTTTAGCGGGAAACAACCATTATTTTCTTCCTCAATTTTCAAGTCTTGATGCGAGTAAAGGGGACGTTTTAATTAATGATCAAAATGGATCATTTGAAGTACTTAAGAAAAACGGGCTTAATGTAAAAGGTGTGGTACGCAAAATTGCTCTTATAGGAGATGGTGAAAACGAAAAATTATTGATCCTAATAAATGATGACAAACCCAAAACCTATACCCTAAATAAATCATGAAACCACTGGTCTACATTTTATTATTTTGTTTTTTATGGGCATGTAAAACCCCGACTGAAAACACCATTACATTCTCAAAAGCTAAGTTTGAACCACAAAAAGGTACCCTTTTATTTATTGGACAAGAGATGGAAGCCATTGGTGGTCTGGATGATTATAACGATGGATATTTAGATCACTTTGAAAGGCCAGCTGGGTTTACCATGTACACAAATATAGCCCCTGGAGACAGCTCTTTTGGTTACATACAAAAAGGACTTGACGGGATATGGGAATCAGACGACTGGGGAGATAGTCCAAGTCATTTAGATAGACAAATTAATGATTCTGATTTCGAAAACATGGCACTGGCTGTTGGTCTATCCATAGTAAATCATGAAGGGCGTATTGCAAAGGGCGAACATGATGAATACATTAAAAAACTAGGTGATTATTACAAGTCTTTAGCCCCTCGCCCAATATATCTAAGAATAGGTTATGAATTTGATGGAGCTTGGAATCATTACGCGAAAGAAGATTATAAGTCTGCCTTTCGGCGAATCCGAGACATCTTTGAATCACGTGGTGTCGATAATGTAGCCTACGTCTGGCAATCCACCGGTTGGGGATCTAATTATGATGAATTAGGGGAATATTATCCAGGGGATGCATACGTAGATTGGTGTGGGTATTCCCATTTTGCTTGGTATTATCGCGCTCAACCGATGCTTGATTTTGCTGAGTTTGTCGATAAGCCCATTTTTGTTGCAGAGGCAACTCCAATGGTAACGCACTCTAATACTTCATTAGATTTGGCGAAAGCCGAAGAAGCAAAATTAGCTTGGGATCAATGGTTCGTTCCTTTTTTCAGAACCGTAGAGCAACACCCCCGAATTAAGGCCGTCAGTTATATAAATTGCCACTGGAAATCTCATAAGATGTGGGAAGGAGATACTCCGTTTGCAGGGATTGACGCTAGACTACATATTAATGACGACATAAAAACCAAATGGAATAATGCCATTAGTAATGGTCATTACATTCATTCTTCACAAGATCTATATCAATATCTAAACTCAAAGTAACATCATGAGACTTTTAATTAGCTTTTCAATATGTCTTTTATGTCTCAGCTTGTCTTCTCAGGACTCGTGGAATATCGAGGCTAATGACATTGATCCAAACAATTATTACGGTGTCACTGTAGCAAATGGTGTCGTAGGAATCGTATCGTCTCCCGAACCACTTAAAGTGAAAGATGTGGTCTTAAACGGGACTTATGATTACTATCAAAGAGGGCGAGTATCTAATATTCTTAAGACCTTTAATCATGTCAACATGAACCTCGATATCGATAGACATCGCATTGGACCTTCAACTATCGAAAACTATCGACAGACGCTTAACATGAAAGAAGCCGCTTTGGAAACTCGGTTTGATGTACCAGGTAAAGCCTCCGTCAAAACGACTATGATGTCTCTGAGGCACTTACCGTATACAGCGATGACCATTGTAGAAATCACAGCAAAAAAAGACATCGAAATCACACCAATGTCTGTTATTGAGGCGCCTAACCATCTTAATGATGTACGTAATTACTACGCGGAGATTGATAGGCCTCATGTAAAAATTCCATTAATGACTTCTGTGGGCCTTAGTCCTTCGGGTAGAATAAAAGTTGCTGCGTCTAACAGTTTTATTTTTGAGGAAGGTCATGGTCACGAACCGTCACTCATTCATGAAGACTGGGATTACAACATGCACCTCACTAAATTTCATAAGAAATTAAAAGCAGGTCAATCGTATTCATTTACGGTTGTAGCGTCAACTTGTTCGTCCGAGCAATATGAAGATCCTCATAACGAAGCGGAAAGGTTATCAATTTATGCCATGCTAGAAGGAAAGGAACGTTTACTAATGCGTCATAAAAAAGCATGGGAAGAATTATGGAAGTCCAATGTCACCGTAGAAGGTGATGCGCGTGTTACTCGTGATATTCGATTTGCTTTATATCATTTATATTCTTTTGCTCGTAAAGGGACGGCCTTCTCATTATCTCCTATGGGATTATCAGGATTAGGATATAATGGTCATGTATTTTGGGATACAGAATTATGGATGTATCCTCCCCTGCTTATGATGCAACCAGACATAGCAGCGTCTTTACTAGATTATCGATTCGAACGTCTCGAAGCAGCTAAGCAAAACGCGTTTGCTCATGGATATGATGGGGCTATGTTTCCATGGGAATCCGCAGAAGATGGTTCGGAAGATACTCCAGTATGGGCATTAACAGGACCATTCGAACATCACATAACTGGATGTATTGGTTGGGCTTTTTGGAAATATTATGAAGTCACTCAAGATAAGTATTGGCTAGAAACAAAAGGCTACCCAGTACTAAAGGAGATTGCGGATTTCTGGGCAAGTCGAGTAGAGCGAAATGGTCCAGGTAAGTATGATATAAATAATGTTGTCGCCGCAGATGAGTGGGCAGAAAACGTAGACAATAATGCCTTCACAAACGCAGTAGCCATTCTTTCTCTTCAATATGCTACAAAGGCATCTGAGGTACTAGGTCTCACAGCAAACCCTGATTGGAATCATGTCGCAGAAAATATTCCCATTTTAAAATTTAAAGACGGAGTGATAAAAGAACATGCGACATACAAAGGAGAAGAGATCAAACAAGCCGATGTAAACTTACTTGCTCATCCTTTAGGAATGGTGACCGATGCGGACCAAATCAGAAGAGATTTAAATTACTACGAACCTGTCATGTCTCCGACAGGCCCTGCCATGGGATCGGCCATATTATCAATCCTGTACAATAAGTTAGGCGATGCAAACAAAGCTGCAGATGTTTTCTCATATAGTTATAAAAGAAATGAAGTTCCTCCATTCGGAGTTATTTCAGAAGCAGCGGGTGGAAACAATCCTTATTTCGCCACAGGAGCAGGTGGTATGCTTCAAGCAGTCTTAAGCGGATTTGGTGGTTTGGATTTTAGTGCAGAGGGTATCATTCAAAACAAATCCTCCATTCCTTCCTCTTGGAAAAAACTAATCATAACTGGAGTAGGAAAAGACGAACAACGATTTACCGTAGAATAGAATAAGCAATAATGAGCCAACAACTTCGAATTAAACTAGCACTTTATATTAATTACTTTGTTTTTGCAATTCTTCTCAACAGTGTAGGTATTGTCATTCTCAAAGCCCAAAAAAACTTTGGAGTAGATGAGGTGCAAGCCAGTGTCCTAGAACTTTTTAAAGATATGCCCATTGCCATAGCATCTTTTTTGGTCGCTTCTTTTTTACCACGAATTGGTTACAAAAAAGCCATGCTCGCAGCTTTGGCCATCGTCACCATGGCGTCGGTCATGATGTATTTTGGCAATAGCTTTTTGACAGCCAAACTTTTGTTTATGTGCGTGGGAATCTCTTTTGCATTAATAAAAGTTTCTGTGTATTCGACAATAGGATTGATAACTAACTCACAAAACGAACATAACAGTTTAATGAGCAGCATAGAAGGCTTCTTTATGTTTGGAATCACTTTTGCCTATTTCATGTTTCCCTTTTTCAACAAGGAGGGTCAACCCGATTCTTGGCTAAATGCATATCTAGTGGTTGCCGCTTTATGCGCATTGTCTTTTTTATTTCTTCTATTTTCTGATTTTAAAGAAGATGAGGATTTTCCTGATCGAGATATTTCAGATGATTTTGTAGCCATGTTTAAACTCATGTCTCGCTTTGTTGTCATTGTTTTCGTCTTGAGTGCTTTTTTGTTTGTGATGATCGAGCAAGGCATCATGACTTGGTTACCCACTTTTAACGAACGTGTCCTAGATATTCCCGAAAACTTAGCGATCATTCTTACCAGTGTTCTTTTTATATCTACTGGAATAGGACGAATTCTAGCGGGTATTCTTGTAAAGCGTATACCTTGGTTCTGGCTTTTATTAGTATGTTTAGTCTGTGCCATGGCGATGGTGCTTTTAGTTTTACCTGAAGCCATAAATGCTAAAATTACAGGGGTAGAATCTTTGCTCGACATTCCATTAATTGGCTACGCCTTTCCAATTGTGGGATTATTCTTAGCGCCTATTTACCCGCTCATAAATTCAGTGATATTGTCTGCTTTGCCAAAAGATACCCATAGTTCTATGTCAGGTCTTATAATAATATTTTCTGCTATAGGCGGCACATTGGGATCTCGGATGATTGGATATTTATTTAAAAACATTGGTGCCGAAAGTGCTTTCAGTTATACGGTGATCCCAATGATTGTTTTGATGATTTGTTTAGTACTTCTTAATCGTATGACCAATAAGTCCATCGCTTAAATGAAAATTAAAACTCCTGATATCATCTATCCAGAGCTCTTTCAAGCATTCCACGAAAGTGGTATATGGGATGACGGAAAAATGATATCGGATGCAGAGCCTAATTTTGAGCCAAGTATCATCTTAGAAAACTATAAGCAATCTAAGGATCAAGACAATTTTGATTTAGAATATTTTTTCAAAACTCATTTTACAACATCTAAAACAGACAGTGGCTTTAGCTCAAATCCAAATTTAAACGCTGAGGAGCATTGTAAAGAATTGTGGTCTATACTAAAGCGACAGCCTAAAACTTCCAAAGAAGGAAGTAGCTTAATTGATCTACCCTATCCTTATTTAGTACCGGGTGGTCGTTTTAATGAGATGTATTATTGGGACAGTTATTTTTCAATGCTCGGAATGAAAGTTCATGGCGAACATGATCTTATCCGAAGTATGATTGAAAATTTTGCTTGGCTTATACATACTGTAGGATTTATTCCCAATGGGAATCGAAGCTATTTTACTGGGCGATCTCAACCTCCATTTTTTGCGTTAATGGTAATTCTTCTATCCACTATAGACGGAGAAGAGGTCTTTATTAAATACTTAAAGGCTCTAGAACTCGAATATGCCTTTTGGATGCGTGGAGAAAGCATATTGTCTAAACAAATCACCGCAAAACATCGGGTCGTTAAAATTGATGATCATGTTATGAATCGGTATTTCGACGATAGACATCTCCCTAGAGAAGAAATGTATCAGGATGACATCGAACTTATGCATAAATCAGGACGAGAAGCTGCCGAACTATTTCCTCATGTAAGGGCCGCTTGCGAATCGGGTTGGGATTTTAGTTCAAGATGGTTTATGGATCTCTCAAATTTAAAAACCATCCAATGTGCAGATATTATTCCTGTTGATCTCAATTGTTTATTGTACTCTTTAGAAGATGTACTCTTTAAGGCGTATACAAATTCAGGGGATTTGGCGAAAGCCGTTAAAATGGAAAAAGCAAAAAACCGAAGATTTAAACTTATAAATACCATTAACTGGTGTCCTCAAAATAGATCGTATTGTGATTTTAATTTCAAAACATCTAAACCTACAGATTCTAGAAATCTTGCCTGCGTGTATCCATTATTTTTTGGTATAGCTAGCGAAGATCAAGCGATGGAAACCGCTTCGGTCATAGAAAAGCTGTTTCTTTCCAATGGAGGATTGAGAACAACCAACCTATCATCAGGACAGCAATGGGATGCACCAAATGGTTGGGCTCCTTTACAATGGATGACCGTTGTTGGCCTCCGAAATTATAAGTTCCATGAATTAGCCAATGAGATTTGTCGAGCTAAATCTTAATGAAAAAGTCTACGCTGAAACTGGA
>JAHDBE010000006.1 GCA_020630555.1 Saprospiraceae bacterium | reverse complement strand
GATTTTTGTTATTTTATTTGACTTAGAGATTTCAGGTATTCTTAGTTCAATGTTTGAACCATTATTCATAATAAAGACTTCATCCATGAGGTTATCCATACTTATTAGGGGATCTTCGCCAATGTCAGATGAATCCCAATCATTTTCAAACACACTTAAGTTGTTTAGTATAGTTGGATAAAGATAATGATCGGTCATTTGCCTAGATTCTAATAATTGTGCCATTTTGGAACTACTTTTCTTAGCGTTCATAATATCCTTATTAAGAAAATATGTAGCCCCTAGACTAACCTCTGCTAAAATTAGATTTTCCAAGCAATTCTCATTTTTTCTAAAGGAGATGATTGCTTTTTTGTAAAGTGAAATACTAGAATCAATATTGGATTTGTACAAAGTGTCTGCAATTTCAAAAAGTCTTATAGCATTCGAATCAAGACAGGTTTGGGCCTAGAAAACTAAAAGACAAAAACAAACGAAAGCAAAAATTTATCTTTCAACAAGTATTTTAATTGCTTCATTTAATGATGGTCCTATTAATATTAAATAGTAAAATCCGGGTTGCTCAAATTTAATATAGCTGTCATTTGATTCAAGATTAATCGCCTTTATTAATCTATAATTTCTATCAAAAATTTTAATTTCATTGAATTCATTATTGTCGAATTTTATTCTTGTCGCAAAACCTACTTTAGTGGGATTGGGGAAAACATAATTTTCTGATTTTCCTGAATTACGCTTTGAAGAGTATATTTTCTTACTTATTTTTTTTTCATCAGAGAAAATTGAACCTTTTATGTCAATAGTATTTTGAATGTAATCAAAATTGTTATCATCATTTGACCAGATGTTCCCATCATTAGAACCACCTAGTCCCTGAGAAGTAGTTCCACAACATAGTCTTATTGAGATGTTTACATAGTTATTTTCAAAGTCGTTTGAATTAAACATAGTACATTCATCAGGATCATTACTTACAGGAAAATCATTATTGTTTTCATCGACTATTTTGAAGGTGAAGACAAAATCTTCCCAATTGTTGTTGAATTTATTACAATCTAAAATTTCTGAAGAAATAAAAACTGTCCGCGTACACTTATAGACAGTTTTTGTAACTAGATGAGTACTTCCGTCCTCATGTTCTTCAAGTTGTGTTATGGACATAGGGCCATTCCAATCACTTAATTCTATGGTATGAAGTATTTCACCTGAATACTCTGTAAGTAAATATGGTTTTTCACAACCAATTGCTTCCGGGTTGCTGCAGTAAACATCCATTTCTAGGGCAAAATATCCATTCTTTGAATAAATACAATTGTCAACAAATCCATCAGATGGGTCAATTTCGGTGCCTCCGGATTTGCTTGCCACATCTATATGGCCAGAAGCATTATTTTCTTCGTCGCCATTATTTTGCGAAAATGCATGCGTTGATGAAAAAAGAACTATACTGAATAAAACTAAAATTCTCAACATAACTATAATTTTTGAGAGTTAAAAAATACCTATCACCCCTACATACCATTCTTTTCCAAAGCATAACTACTGCTTCAGAAAAAATTGGTGCAATTTTCGAGGTATCTTTAGGGACGCATGCATGGAGAAAGCTATTTTCCATGTTTTGCGTAGTGTTAATATAGAAATACTGCATAGTTTTTCTAAACTTGTAGCCCTAAATCCACGAGATAAATACACAAATGACAACTGATTTACAGATTTTAGAGATGTTGAGATCAGGTAATCTGCAGGATGAAAACAAAGCCATCCGAGAAATGTACCAGCGCAACCTCAGTAGAATCCAATCATATACCGAAAGAAATAGCGGAAACGCACACGATGCAGAAGAACTTTTACAAGACGCCATCGTCGTGCTCGTGAAAAATTCGAGAAAAGAAGAATTTAAACTCACCGCTAAAATTGATACCTACCTCTATTCAGTAGTAAGAAATCTATGGTATAAACATTTGCGTAAACTGAGTTCTAAAGCAACACATGTCGATGTCGATAGCGAATTCATTCAACTCGAAGTACCTCCCCAAGATGTCAGCTTTGGTAACGAACGGTCGCCCATGTACTACGCCATTTTAAAACTCGGGGAAGTCTGCCAAAATATCCTTCGCATGTATTATTTCGAAGAAAAAGGTATTCCTGTAATAATGGAGCGTTTAGAATATAAAAACGAACAGGTCGTTCGCAATAAAAAATCGCTCTGCCTTAAGCAATTAAGAACCTTATTAAATGCCTAGCCATGCGTACGTTTCACGATATGATCGATGATTACCTTTTAGGTAATCTTAACAACGAAGACAAACTTGCCTTCGAAAAAGCCCTTAATGACGATGCAGAGTTGAAAAGTGAATTTGACTTTCGTCAAAAAATATCTGATGGTTTTTCCGAACAGCAAACCACAGAAATAAAAAATCAGGTTAAAAAAGCCGTCATGAACAACACTCCAGAAAACAACACTTCCTCAAACTCTAATTTTAAATGGTGGTGGATTGCCATCCCGATTATTTGCCTCGCCGCATTTTGGCTTTTTAGCCAATTGGGATCCAATACGTCCAACGAGAAAATTTACGCCGAGTTTTACGAACCCCAACCTCATTTTAATCGTACAAGAAACAGTCAGGGGCTTTTTACCATCGAAGAAGAACTTTATCAAAAATACCAAGCCAAAGATTTTCAAGGCATTTTAGATGTTATGGATGGTTTTCCTAAATCTCGATTTACCTTGAGCCTCCGATTTATTCGCGCTATTTGTAATAACGAAGTTGGTCATGTCGATTTAGCTCTGGACGAATTCGAGAGTCTTTCGAAAGATCAGAATATCCTTTATCGCGATCAAAGTAATTGGTCTCGTGCCCTGATTTTAATTAAACAAGGAAAAACCAAAGAGGCAAAACCGCTCTTGGAAGAATTAACGACAGTAGAATTTAGTGCCTACAAGGACAAGGCTCAAGAAGTATTAGATAAGTTGTAACCATCTAATTATTTAGTACGACCATATTCAAGACCTTCTTGCCACCAAGAGCGCATCTGCTCGGGATCAAAATAAAAAGAATGCTCGGTCAATTCCCTAGGTGCGAAGTAGTATTTTACCTTGACTCGATCGTTGTAAATGCTCTCTAGATGACCTATGTGTATGTCGTCACTTGCTATTTGACTTAACATAAATTGCATGCACTGCATTAAAACATCAAAGGCATTTTTAGTTTCTACAATGCGCATCTTTCGTCTTCTTGGTATTAAAACAATCGCATCAATCTCAGTCGCCCCAGCATCAATGGCGGCCTCGATAGGACTGTAATCCCCAAATCCACCGTCTGCATAATCAAATCCATTTTTACGGACTAAACTCATAAACGGTACAAAACTGCTCGATATCCACATCCACTCCGTCCAATCCTCGTAACTACAATCTCGCAGATATTTATATTCGATCGTTCCGCGACTTAAATTGGCTACCGTGACAATGACCTCCTTTTTACTCGATTTAATTATTTCAAAATCCTCTGGAGATAAAGTGCGCCGTATGGTATCTCTAAGATTATAATGTTCGCCAAAGGTTTTTTTTCCACGAATAAACATCTTCACCACATTGAAGTGGTCGATGCGCGAACTAATTTTACCCTCCTTGTCCTTTTTAATTTTAAAGGGACATATATTATATATATCCTTCTGGCTCACATTTGTGTATACCTCCTTAATATGGTCTATTTTGGCGCAAGCCAAATGAGGAATTAATAGACTGCCTGTCGAGGTCCCCACAAAGATTTGATAATCTCGCTTCTTCTCACGGATTAAATATTCTGACAAACCACCAGCAAAGGCCCCCTTTGATCCTCCACCTGAAATTACCAGCGCGCGCATACAATGGATTTTTTCACGACCCGAATTTAACAAATCAATTCCTGTCTAAAGTTGTTGAATAGTTTGCATCCCTTATTTTTATAAAAGAATAACTCTTTTACATGGAAAACGCCCAAACTACTTCACTTTTTCAAGATTTATGGAATCGCCGATTCTTTCAATATTTAGCGACCTATATTGCTGTATGTTGGGGTATTGTCCAGTTTTTATTATTTGCGGTCGATCGCTATAAACTAGATAGTTCTATAATCGAAAAATTTCTCCTTTTTGCTTTAATCTGCCTTCCGGCAATGGCGATGTTTATTTACAACCATGGGAGACCCGGTGATGACGATTGGAAACCAGTAGAAAAAATATTTATTCCGGCGAGTCTTATTCTTGGTATTATGGCTACGACTTTCGTCAATAGTGGTAATTCCGAAGCGCCCGTAGAAAGAGTTAGCGTGACTACGACAGAAGGGGATACCATCGTTAGAAATGTGCCGAATCTGAAGTATACAAACAGAGTTGCCTTCTTTCCTTTTGAAAATAAAACATCAGATTTAGACAAAAATTGGTTGCGTCACGGTATACCCATGTTAACAAGTGCCGACGTCGAACAGGATATGCGCGTTTTTGCCTTAAATAGTTTTACTAAAAATAATTACGAAACTTATGGGGCGACGTTAGAAGAGGATATAAAATTTGCGACGAAGCTTAAAATTGCGAGAGACAGGTATTCAGACGAATTTGTCACTGGAAATTTTTCTAAGGAGGAGGGCTTGATTGTACTTGAAGCCAAGATGTTTTCTACCGATGCCGGAAAAGAGATGTTTTCTAAAAAATATAAAGGAGAAAATGTATTTAGCCTTGTGGATCAATTGTCAGTTGACTTAAACAACACCTTATATAGTGTTGAAATATTCGAGGAATCCGAAATTGTCGATCTCCCCGTAGACAATATTATTTCTAGTAATGAAGAGGCCCTAAAAAGATATGTAGAAGCGGTTTTAGCAGCCACAGATAATAAAGTGGTGGAAGCCTTACAACTTGCTACTGCATCGACAGAATTAGACGACCAATGTGCTCAGTGTTATGCCTTTAAAGGCATCTTGCATAATCAACTCCAAGATTTAGACAATACTCAGGCCAGTATGAATACGGCGATGGATCTCTCCTCTTCTTTGCCAGAAAGAGAGCGCTTATTAATCCAGTATTATACTCTAAATTCGCGACTAGAATCGGATAAGGCCAAGCGTCTTCTGCATACGTGGATGAAATTGTATCCCAAAGATTATCGTCCTTATGATTTTTTAATGCAGCTTAATCAGTATACTAGAAATTGGGATCAAGCAAAAGAAATTGGCGAACTCGCATTGGCTAACGGTCATCACGGAAGTTTCTATACTCGAATGGCAAGCCTCTGTACCTCGACTGGAGAATTTGAAAAAGCTGAAAAATATCTAAAAGAGTTTGAGAAAAGATATCCAGAAAAGGCCAAGGAGAATACTCAATTCGGAGACATTCTACTTAAGCAAGGAAAATTAGATGAGGCCATTAAGTACTATGAGGACGTGAGTATTTTGAATGATAAATATTCAGTACAAAATAAATTAGCCAACGTTTATAAACTTAAAGGAGATTTTACCAAAGCAGAAGATTGTTATAATAGAGCATTGGCTGTAGCCAAAAAAGCTTCCGATACGACCAGCGTCTATTTTAATAAAATGGGATTCTATGTGCGACAAGGTAAAATCCAAGATATGTTTAACATGCAAAAATTGCATGAAGAGAAATCCATGGAGTTTATGCAACCATTTATGTACAGTGCCGCCAACTTTATGGGTTTTCTCGAATATTATATGGAAGCCGGAAAAGAAGATGAATTTAGAGAGGAGATTACAAGAAGGTTTCCATTAGAAACGAATCCTTTTCAAAATGGCATTTTTCATAAACTAGGTGATTTCTTGATTTCAGGTTTTACTAAAAAGGATACAAATTACTGGGATGTGTACCAATCCATTCGTCCGGTAATATTACGAAGCATAGGTCCTGATTTTGATTATTTCGCTGAATCCGTTCAGAAAACAATTGAAGGTAAATACGAAGAAAGTAATGAGCTCCTAGAAACCTATGTGGACTCTACCGGAACTGCACGCGCAGATGTTGTAGAAATGATAATGGATAATTTATATCAGTTAGAGGAATATGATGAGATCTTAAAAGAAACAGATAACACGCTTAAACTAGATCCATCAAATCCTAAAATCCTACTATACAAAGCCAAAACCTTGGAGGCAAAAAATAAAAATAAAGAGGCTCTCAAGATACTAGATAAAGTCGATGTCATATATAAAAATGCCGATACAGGTTATCATAGGAAACTTGAGGCTGAAGAAATGAGGGCTCGATTAACAAGTTGATATGTCCGAAAAAAAAGATAAGCATTTTATTAAAAAGCCTATCTACGAAGGTGGTAACAAAGCGATGTCGGCTTTTATTAAAAAGCATTTAAAGTATCCTAAAGAGGCCCTTGAAAAAAAGATCGAAGGCACAGTACAGGTTCATTACGAGATTAATTGGAAGGGTAAAGTCACCAAGGCCAGAGTAGTAAATAAATTAGGTCATGGATGCGACGAAGAAGCCATACGCCTAATTAAACTCTTAGAATTTAAAGTGCCTAAAGAGCCTTATAAGGCTCGAGTGAAATTTGGTAAGAAAACTAACATCAATTTTCGCTTGCCAAAAATGAAAAAACAAAGTCAACAAGTGCGTCTAAATTATTCACTTAAGACGGCTGAAAACAAACCACAAGATGACTTAAATTCCAACTCTGGATATAGTTATACCATACGGATTAATTGATGTTGTCGCGTGATTTCATGGGGCTCTTACCGTTTAATCATTAAAACTAGCAGAATACTCATCGGTTCGTAATTTCGAAAAAGCCACGCATAACTTTGACGTAAATAAAGATTATGCGTTTTTATATCTTCATAAGCCTGACTTTCTTCGCGCTATGTGCTAATGCCCAACTTGTAAATAATGGCGCGACAATAGTGGTTCAACCCGGTTCCATTTTAGAAGTTCAAGGTAATATTCAAAACTTCTCTGGAACGATCACGAATAATGGAGAGATTCGATTAACAGGGGATTTTGTAAATAATGACCAGTTTGTTAGCGGAGTAAATACCAAAGTAGTTTTTCATGGATCTAGTGACCAAAACTTAGAATCTAATGGAGCTGTCATGGAGATTGTCGAATTAGATAATTCAGGCTCCGACGTAATTCTAACGGATAATTTAACTCTCAAAAATGAACTAAGATTTACAGGAGATAACGCGCAGATACTAATCGGACCTAATAATTTGATATTACAAACAGCAGCAATAACCACAGGTGCTGACGAAAATAATTTTATCGTTACCAATGGGCTTGGAGTCGTCACAAAAGAATCTCTAGCTTCATTTACTTTTCCAGTAGGTTACTCCGAAACAAGTTATAATCCCGCGACATTAATTGAAAACGGTGTTACTGATGATAAATCCATCCGCGTTTACCAAGATGCCTATGAAGACGGTACCATCTCGGGTACGGTTATAAATTCTAAGGTAGTTCAGGCGTCTTGGGAAATCTCAGAAAGTGTCTCTGGTGGATCGGATTTAGATTTGGATTTAAATTGGCAAAGTGGTGATGAAACTTTTGATTTTGATAATTCCAATTGTGCCATTGGTCGATATGATGTAGGTGCCTATGATGGACTACTCGCAGATTTGGGTAGTGCGACCGGAAGTGGTCCTTTCCAACGATCTAGGACAGGCATCGATCAAATGGGAGTCTTTATTGTTGGGACTAATCCTGCTCTTGACTTTGTTTCTATTTCTCCGCGCATTTTTCTTGAAGGGCCGTTTAATGGTACAGATATGAATGATGGTCTACGAACACATGCTGTGATTCCGATAAGCGAACCCTATACCGCGTTTTCGGATTTTACACATGTGGCTTTAGGAGGTTCAGAATCTGTAGCGATTGATTCGGATTTTGACCAAACAGGTACTGACGATGACATCGTGGATTGGGTGTTTTTGGAGTTACGAGACGACACGGACAATACTCTCGTTTTAGGAACTCAAAGTGCTTTGTTGCAGAGAGATGGTGACATCGTGGATACAGACATGAATCCCATAAAATTTAGCGGCTTTGCAGAAGATGATTACAATCTTGTGATTCGACATAGAAACCACTTAGGTGTGTGTACGAATACTGCACAGAGTCTTTCTCGATCTGCGACTTCTCTAGATTTTACTGATGGCACGACTCCCGCTTGGGGAACAAACGCCATGAAGTTGACTTCAGGTACCTATACCTTATGGCCCGGAGATATAAACGGCGATGGTAACGTTTTTGATAATGCGACTCCATCTGACGTGACAGAAGTGGCTAATGCGGTCCTTGCAAATCCAAATAATACCGGCTTTTTCGGGAGTGGTCCTGTCTCGACTTTTACAGGTTTTACAATGGCTTATGAACGATCAGATGTAAATATGGACGCGACTGTTTTGGACAATGCGACTCCATCTGATGGCACAGTGATCGCGAATGCCGTTTTATCTCATCCACTAAATACAGGCTTCTTCGGGAGTGGTCCTGTGTCGACCTTTTTAAATCTAATTGCACAAATACCAAACTAACATAAAGCTCATCTTATGATGAAGAAACAATTTTACATTTTCGTTTTTCTTTTCGCTTTCGCGAATGTTATCTCGGCGCAGACTATTTCTGTAGAGATCAATAATTTGGGTTCGATAAATCCAGGTACACAGACTATTCAAGTCACATATGAGGCCAATGGGGACTTCCAAGCATCTGATGGTACAGATGACTGGGGAGGTCAAGTGTTAACCCTCGGCTGGACACCAGGATCTGGCATGACCGAAACCCAACCCATGACCAATGATGATATCACAAATTTTACCTCCGATTTTTTACCCTTTATTGGTGCCTTTTCAGGGGGAACAGGTTTAATAACATTTTCTTTAGGAGATGTAGGGGGGACAGATGATGGTAATATATATTTCAGTGTTGTGGTAAATACATCGACTCTTGATAAACCGATGTCTAATGGAACGATTGAAGAAGTATTTAGATTTGATGTGCCGGATTCTTGGACAGGACCGGATAATTCAGTTTTTCTATTAGAGACACAACCTGCAGGTGCTCTCGTACAATTAGCTCCAAAAATTGATAATAATGGTGTCGGCGGAAATGTATGGGACGGTGGCTCGGCAGGGGCACCACTTCCTATCGAATTGTCATTCTTTGACGTAAGTCGAAATGGAAAAAATGCCGTACTTCAATGGGAATCAATTCTCGAAATTAATGCGTCACATTATGGTATAGAAAGATCAACAAATTTGATCGAATGGAAAGAACTGGGAAAAGTACAAACGAAAGGAGACGGCGCCGGAAGGTTTAATTATAGTTTTACGGATTATGACATTGGACTTAGCGAGTCACGATGTTACTATCGCCTAAAACTCGTAGATCGAGATGGAGCGTACAAGTACAGTGAAATTCGTCAAGTCGTTTTTGAGCCTTCTTTGTCTGATGGATTAGAAGTAAATCTGTTTCCAAATCCATGTACGGATTTTCTTCGAGTAGAATCCTCTGAGGATCTGATAAATTCGGTTTTGTATATGTTTAATTCGAATGGACAATTAGTAAGTACGTATTCCTTAGACAATACATTTTATGAAATACAATTAAATGACTTTACTCCTGGTTCATATTCTGTGGCCATTAAAAAAGGCAATGATCAGATATGGAGTGAAACAATCATTATTCTCAAATAATTGTTCGGTGGGGCTCAAAGATGAGTCCCATTTTTTTTAAAAGGAAATAAACCAATTGAAGTTAGGAATTAATGGGATTCCATTTCTGCTTCGTTCGCCATCGTCTTCGGGGAAATCAGGATTTTCAATAAGATATGTGAAGTACGGATTCTGGCGATTATATAGGTTATGAATGCCAAAGGAGATCTTATGTTTGGCACCCCACGCTTCGAATCCATATCTCGCCATTAGGTTTAATTTATGATACGCATTCAGACGATGTGCATTGAGGGCGGATCGTTGGTCCTCATTAACTGGACTTATGTTGTCTGAAATCTGAATCGCAAATGGAGAGGCGTAAAGGGTTTGGGCCAAACCTGAGCCGAATTGAAAATTAGTATAAAAACTCCATCTCTCAGTTAATTGATATGTAAAGTCTATTTGTAAATTATGCCTTTGGTCAAATCGATGATCATACCATTCACCATTGTTTAGTTCACTAAATCGTCGTTCAGATTTTAAGAGCGTGTATGATGCCGCGAGCAAGGTATTCTTGTTTTTATAGTTCAGCGATAATTCTAACCCACGTGATCTTCCTTGGCCTATGACCACATCTTCACACCAGCAATCTGTGTTGATTTCGAAAAGGGTAGGAAGAGAAGCGGCATTACCATACTGAACGAGATTATTCATTTCTTTTCTAAAAACGGCCGCTTCTACACGCCACTTTGCCCAAGGGTCAAATCGCAATCCAAGTGAATATTGATCGGAGTAAGAGGGATCAATAAATTGTATCGAAGGAACCCATAATTCGTTTGGTAATCCCACAGCTGCTGTGGATAAGACATGCACGGCTTGTACATGACGATTGTAGCTTCCGAAAAATGATAGTGAGCGATTTGGTGCTATACTGATTATGGCTCTGGGTTGTAATTCGTTGAATACATGTGATTGGACAAGAGCCGTATCCAAGGCAAGAAATCTATCATAACGCAAGCCAGTCGAAGCGACCACATATTCTGATTGCCACTTATAGGTCGCATATAGCGACATATTATTCAGACTCTCTTCAAAAACCTCATAGGATTCATTAACCGTTTCTTGTAAAACCTCAAAATCTGAACTGCCATCCCATACATCCGAACTTATAGATATCGATCCAGGTTTAAATTTTTGAGAGGAATAAGAAGCTCCAAGAAAAAGGGATTGATTGTTATTTAAAAAAATATCGAGATCGTAGCTTACTTTACGATCTGATATCTCATTCAGATAATCAGTGAAGTATAGTTCCTCCTCAAACTCATCAATGTCTGAATAGTAGTCAAAAGTGTAGTAATAATATGCGGAGCCATAATTAAATCTGCTTTGACTCAGATGAAACTTACCATACATGTTGTCAGAAAAAACGCGGTTCCATCGAAAAGCCATAAGTTCATTTCCCCAGGACACATCTAAACCTGATTCTAAATCGTAGCTTCCATTGTCATAAATTTGGCTGAATAAATTTTGGTCCGTAAAAACATCTTTTCCTCGGTAATAGCTCATAAAAATGCGGTCTCTTTGACTCAAGGAATGACTAAGCTTTGCGTGTAGATCATAGAAATAAAAATTGCTTTCACCAAAAAGAAAATCTTCCTTTTTTTGAGCTTGTGTGTGGTTTTTAAAAAAAGGATCGACATGCGATCTTCTAGTTGAAACAAAAAATTGTGTCTTTTTAGAAAGTGGACCATCGAGGCTTAATTGGGATGCGACTGAACTTATATCCACATGACCAGCAATCTTTTCTACATTTCCTTCTTTTACCCTAAGGTCTAAGACTCCAGACAATCTTCCTCCATAATTAGCACTACTATACTCTTTCTGAAGAGAGGAATGACTAATGGTGTGCGGGTTAAAGATGGAATACAAACCAAGTGCATGGCCAGCATTGTAAACCGTAACTCCATCATAAATAACTAAGTTTTGGTCATTGGAGCCACCGCGTATATTTAACCCACCAATCCCATCAGGACCAGAAATTACACCTGGATCTTTCAAGGCTGCCTGATATAAATCCGCCAAGCCACCCACTCCAAAACTATGTTCGATATCTTTTTTAGATAGACTTGCGCCCTTATCAATGTTCAGGACGTCCAAGCTATTATTAAATCTATTATCAGAAACGACAACCTCTTCAAAAAAGGAATTCGTTTTTAATCGGATATCAATAAATCCTTCTGTATCCTTTATGTCCAAAGTATCAGAATTGTAGCCGACGTAACTGGCTATAAATGTATTGAACAAATAATCCGTCTTTACTTTAAAAAATCCATATTCATTAGTGCTGTATCCTTGTTTTGTATTGGGGTCATATATATTGGCGTAAGCCAAAGCCAATCCCGAATCTTCATCCCTTATAAAACCACTTATTTCTTTGTACTTATTTAACCGGACGTTTGAGCCTGACCAATGGATGTCTACATTTTCGGTGGCTAATATTTTATCTAGAAGGGCTTTTGGTGATTTTTCGTTTAAATCGAGATCAATTTTGTCGTCGTTAAAATAATCAGGGTTAAAAAGAATGTTGATGTTGTATTGATCGGCAAATTGGAGTAAGATGTCTTGGATCGAGCTTGACTCTGCAGAAAATTTTTCTTGGGAGATTCCATGAAAAGCCACAAAAATGAGTGGAAGAATAAAAAGTATTTTTCTTCTTGAAGAGATAGCCATAAATCGAATATACATTTATTTACATTGGCCATTTCGAATGAAATAGGTATTCTGACTTTCTGATAAGTCTCCCGAAATTTGATCTGTAAAAAGCGTGATTATTTCATTTTGGCTTCCGCCAAAACTTCCTGACAATTTACAGTCGGCTAATTCTGGATTTAATAATTCGATTCGAATATCAAAAGTTTGTTCAATGGTCTGAAGAATTTGATTTATTGGACTATCCTTAAATGTAAGTCGACCTGTTTTCCAGTATAAACTATTCTTGTCAAAAACGAGATCAGTGCTAAATCCATGTCTTTCCACATCGACTACAGTCATCATATCTTTTGTCAGAATTTCTATGCCCCCAATATCTTTATCCTTCACCTGCACTTTACCCTCTTCTACTTTTACTTCTACAAAATTTTTATAGGCTTTGACATTAAATGCAGTGCCTAAAACTGTGATTTCGACGCCATTAACATGAATGACGAAAGGGAGCGCTTCATCTCTATGCACATCAAAATAGGCTTCACCTTCTAAGTGAATACTTCGGTTTGTTTTACTAAATGCCTCGTCTCCAGTAATTCGCGCTCCAGAGTTTAACCATACTTCACTATTGTCAGCTAATGAAAACTGAGTTGGTTTTGCGACGGAATAATCAAAGCCTTCACTTGATTGAAATGGGTTAAGTGCAAAGAATCCAGCGATAAATAAAATAGCAGCGGCGACACCCCATCGCATAAATTTGGGAGATAAAGAAATCGTTTTTGACTTCTCAGTAGTTTCAATGCTTTCTTTAAGGTTTTTAAAATCTGTCTCCCTGTTTAATTTAAAAGGCAATTCAATTTCGGGCTCTAGTACATTGTAACTATTTCGAATTTCTTCAAAAAGTAAAGCGTTGTCCCGATTGGCTACGATATACCGATCAATCAAATCTAACTCCTCAGGACTTATGTTTCCACTGAGCTTCTTATGCATTAACGATATGTAGTCGTTTAATTCCATGTATGACTTTGCGATCAAGTGTATCATAAATTAGGGGTATCCCCTAATGTATTTTAAAATTTAATTATAAAATAAATTAATGCCAACACTCCATATTCTTTCAGAGCCTCTCGAATAGTCTTCAGTGCTCGAGTTATATGATTTTCTATAGTTTTAGTAGATATGTTTAGTTGATCGGATATTTCTTTATGGGACAATTGTTCTATTCGCGAAAGCGAAAAAACCTCCCTGCATTTTTCAGGAAGGGTATCTATAGCCCTGCTCACCACATGTTGTAATTCTGAATTCTCAAACTGTTTGTCCACGCCATCGACATTGGGAGAATGTGTGGAAATGGCAGTTTCATTTAAGTCGATTCTTTTTTCCTTTCTTATTTTGGCCAAGGATTTATTTATAACAGCCTGTCTTAAAAATGCCTTAAGTGAAATATGTATTTCTATATGTTCTCGTCTTTTCCAGAGATCCATGAAAATATCCTGAACGGCATCCCGAGCCTTTCCTTCGTCATTTAAATATTGGTATGCTATAACTAGGAGATATTTTTGATATGTATAAAATATCTTCTCTAAAGCGGATTCATCCCCTTGACTTAAAGCTTTCAGTATGTGGGCATCTTGACTCATGTGCTCAGGAAACTCCAAATGTAAAAAGAAGACTACGGAAAATTTTTAATTTTTTTTCTACTAGACTAGGGGGAAGATGGTTTTTATGAAACAAGTAGGCGTAAATCAAATTATGCCTATGAGCAAATGGTACTTAGAAATCTATTTGTGAATCAAAAACCACGTAAAATGAAAAATGTAATCATTAAATTTTTAGCCGTCTGTTGTATCGTTTTTATTTTTTCTTGTCAAGAGGATGAATTTGCTGGAGCAGATCTAGCTCCTGAAAAAATTACTCATGCAGAAAGAACCTGTTCGATGCATGAACATACTCAACAACTTTTAGAAAATCCAGAGTACAAAGCAAAGCATTTAGCAAAACTAAAATTGCTGAATAGTATGGTTTCTGACCGATCAGTAAATTGTACCACGCCGACGATAATACCTGTAGCCGTTCACTTTCAAGGGGTGAACAACCCAGATGCGTCTTGTTTAAGAAATTTATCTCAAAATCAGGTAGACATCTTAAATGACGACATAAGAGGTTTAAATGCAGATATATCTAATTGGATAAACAATGCCTCTAATTCGTTTCCAGGCGTGAGTAATGGTGATGCGTGTTTAAAATTTTGTATTGCGACTAAAAATCATCCAAATGGATATGGGCTTGTCGAGGGCGAACCAGCTGTGACTATTAATACGACTAATGGAGATTTTGATTCCAACTGGTCTGGATACTTAAATATTTTCGTTCAGTCTGGTACTGGTGTTTTGGGTTATGCCCCTCTCGGTGGATCTGGAAATGGAGATGGTGTAGTTATAGAGGCGACGGCTTTTGGTTCTGGATCGGGTTGTGGAAGCGTAAGCCCTCAGGCACCTTATAATTTAGGGCGAACAACCACTCACGAGGTGGGTCACTATTTATTGTTAGATCACATTTGGGGTGGAAATGGTGGATGTAATAACGATGATAACGTCGCTGACACACCAGTGTCTACGGAACCATATTACGATTGTCCAAGCATCGGACAGAGTAGTTGTAATTCGACCGATATGCATATGAATTACATGGATTATACCAATGATGCATGTATGTATATGATCACTGAAGGACAAGCAACGCGAATGTTTAATTACGTTCAATCTAGCCTACAAAATTTAGTAAATAATGCGGCTAATGTGTGTGATGAAGATGGTTCTGGAGGCGGAGGAGGTTCTGGTCCGACTTGTGATGATGGTATTCAGAATGGACAAGAAACAGGTATAGATTGTGGTGGTCCAGAATGTGCACCTTGTGATTCTGCTGGTACTTGTGATGATGGAATCCAAAACGGACAAGAAACGGGTGTGGATTGTGGTGGTCCTGATTGTGCACCTTGTCAGACCGATGGAGAATGTACAGCACCTCAATCAAGCTCTGTGGATATATTATCAAATACCTCTGCATTTGTGGATTGGGAAGATGTACCGGGAGCCATTAAATACAGAATCGCCTATAGAATAGTTGGGACTATGTTTTGGAAAAAACGTACTACAGCTATAAGCGAGCGTACATTGACAGATTTAGTTTCTGGAGCTCAATATGAATACAAACTAAGAACTCGATGTACAGATGGCTGGACCTCATGGAGTCCTAAAAAGACTTTCATCGCAGATACAGAAGTAAATACGGGTTGTGATCAAAACGAAATTACATTCCAGTTGGTTTTAGACTATTATGGATCTGAAACGAGTTGGGAACTAGTCGACGAATCCAATAGCGTTGTAGCGAGTGGCGGACCTTACCAAGATGGTAATGAAGGACAATTAATTCAAGAGACTTTCTGCCTTGAAGATGGATGTTATTCGTTATACGTGGATGATGCCTATGGAGATGGAATATGTTGCGATTATGGGGATGGATTCTTCCAGATATTAGATTCACATGGCGATGTCATTGCATATTCAGATGGCTACTTCGGGTACTTTGATGTACTGGATTTCTGTGCCTTTGAAGGCAACTTAAGAAAAGAAGGCGAGCGAAAAGATTCTAAGTCTGCGTCGATCGCTAAAAAACCATACAGTTCAAATAAATAATATCAGCTTTTAAATTTTGTTAAGATAGGAAAGGGGTCCTTTGATAAAGATCAGGGGGCCTTTTTTATATATGTCTATTTTCTATATGTTTCTGTACCTTAGATCCCGCATTTAATGTATGAGAGATATAAGGTGTATACTTCTTGTTTTTTTTATTTGCCTTTCGGCGAATGTTACCCTGTTTTCGCAATTAAAATTGGAAAAAGCATTTCGCGTGCATAAACTCTCTGGATCGATAGATATCGATGGGAAATTGGATGAAAAAATATGGGACTCTTTAACTAAGGCAGAAGATTTTTGGCAATACTTTCCTTCAGATAGTATCCTTGCATTAGATCGCACAGAGGTATCTATGATGTATGATGATACCCATTTATATATAGGGGCTAAATGTTTTTCTCAATCGCAAGATTATATAGTTCCCTCATACAGAAGAGACTTTAGAGCGGGAGGCAATGACAACCTCACTTTTCTTTTAGATACATATGGAGATGGTAATACTTGCTTTTGGTTTGGTACCAATCCCCTAGGCGTTCAAAGAGAAGGGTTGATAGTCAATGGTGGACAAAGGTTTCAAGATTTTTCCGCCTCCTGGGACAATAAGTGGGAATGTGAGGCTTCAATAGAAGATGGGTATTGGTCATTAGAAATGAAGATCCCACTAAATATAATTCGATTCAAAGAAGGTGATGTATGGCGCTTTAATGCCTATCGATTTAACATGGATCGCAATGAAACTTCAACATGGACAAATATTCCTCAGAATCAAACCATATTTAGTTTGGCTTTCATGGGTGACATGAAATGGGATGAAACACCAAAATCTAGTTCTTTAAGTTTAGGTCTAATTCCTTATGCTACGGCAAGAGTTTCCAAGGACTATGAAAACAACACAGATGCCGAATCTTCGATGGGGTATGGTGCGGATGTTAAAGTACCCATTGGGTCTGGACTAAATTTGGATTTAACCTATAATCCAGATTTTTCTCAGGTCGAGGTGGATCGACAAGTGACAAACTTAGATCGATTTGAAATATTCTTTCCAGAAAGACGACAGTTTTTTTTAGAGAATGCGGACCTTTTCTCAAGCTTTGGTTTTAGTAATTCTAACCCCTTTTTTTCACGCCGTATTGGAGTCGCGACAGATACAACAGACGATGTAACCATTGAAAATTCAATTTTAGCCGGTGCTCGGTTGAGTGGAAAACTGAATCGAGACTGGAGAGTTGGGTTACTAAATATGCAAACCGCTGAGGATGCGAATAATGCACTCCCTAGTTTTAATTATGGCGTTTTAGCTGTACAGCGAAAACTTTGGTCGAGATCTAATGTAGGATTCATATTTGTTAATAAGCAGGCTGTAGGAGAGGAGCATGAAAATTATATAGATCCGTACAATCGTGTTTTAGGTGTGGATCTAAATTTTGCTAGCGAGGATAATACTTGGAGTGGAAAGACATATGTTCATGCCTCTCATAATTTTGAGACAAGTCGTCATCCGTTTTCTCAAGGGTTTTTAGCCAGTTATAATTCATTACGTCATAATTTAAGTTTTAGACAACAATGGGTAAGTTCTGATTTTGATGCCCAAGTTGGATTCGTAAGACGAAAAGATTTTGTTTCTATCGAACCAGAATATCAACGTCGATTTTTCTATTCATCTGGACCTTTCCAGAGATTAGTTTTTGGTCTTAGACCTTTGTTTATTTATAAACCCAATTTTGGTAAAACGGATCACGCGATTAATTTCTCGATAAACGGTCGTCTTGGTCCAGTCGAGTTTGTCGATTTAAACCTGACGCATCAATTCGTGTATTTGTTTGATGATTTTGATCCTACACGAACAGATCAAACTAAACTGCCTGCGGATACAGAATATAGCTTTTGGTCCTTGCGAGTGCGTTATAATTCTGATCGCCGAAAACCCATAAATTTTAGAGTAGAGCCGACTTTAGGACAATATTTTAACGGATATAGATATGGATTAAATACTTCTATAAATTTTAGATATCAGCCTTTCGGCGAATTAGCGCTTAATGCAAACTACAATATTTTCGATCTAGAGCATTTAGATTCACGCGTTAGTACACTTCTGATTGGACCGAGAATTGACGTCACTTTTTCTAAATCCGTTTTTTTAACCACTTTCATTCAATACAACAGTCAATCTAAAAACACCAATGTAAATTCCAGACTACAATGGCGCTTTGCTCCTGTATCTGATTTCTTTGTGGTGTACACGGACAATTATTTTACAGGAAGTACAGATGTTTCCGATCGTTTTTTGCTAAACATACGTAACCGAGCTCTTGTTGTTAAATTTACGTACTGGCTCAATACGTGATTCGTAGAAGATTCTCTTCAACTAATCTAGAAAATAAGCCAAGCCTAACCCCTAAGAACTACATTGAAATTAAATTTCAACATCAAAACATGAAAAAACTATTACTTTTTCTAGCCCTATCTTTTTGTTTTAGCTTTTCTAGTTACGCACAATTCGGTGGTTTCGGAATGGGTGGAGGAAAAAAGATTAAGGGTAAAATTACAGGATCAGTGATTGATTCTGTCTCTGGCGAACCAGTAGCCTATGCCACGCTAGTCTTGAAGAATGCAGGTATGTCACGAGAAAAAGATGGCATATTAACTGAAGACAACGGTAAATTCAAATTTGGAGAGGTCAAAACAGGTAAGTATGATGTCTATGTTTCCTTTCTAGGATACAATGATAAATTACTAGAAGACATCGAATTGACCTTAAAGAATCCAGATAAGGACCTAGGCAAGATTCAGTTGGTTCCTGCAAATTATGTTTTAGATGCGGTCGAGATTAGTGAAACGAGGTCGCTTATCGAAAACAAGGTAGATAAACTGGTTTATAACGTGGAACAAGATGCAAGTTTAGCTGGTGGTGACGCAGCTGATGCTCTACGGAAGGTGCCATTACTTACAGTAGATCTAGAAGGAAATGTTTCCCTGCGAGGCTCCCGAAATGTACGAATACTTATTAATGGGAAGCCCAGTGGTATGTTTTCAAACAATGTCGCTGATGCCTTAAAAATGTTTCCCGCGGATCAAATTAAAAAGGTAGAAGTCATTACATCTCCTAGCGCCAAATATGATGGAGAGGGGAGCTCTGGCATCATAAATATCATTACTAAAAAAGGAAATATTGAAGGGGTGGCCGGAACAGTAAATCTTTCTTTAGGGAATCGCCAAAATACGGGATCTCTTAATTTAAATGCTGGTAAAGGACGATTTGGATTTTCTTCTAATGGGGGAGTATTTTATAGTGTTCCTGCAGACGCCACTCAAAGCATGAATCGTCAGTCGTACACAGATGCCGGTATTTCCTCTTATACCTATGATGGTATAAACAATACGGGTAGACTCGGATTTAATGGGACAGCAAGCGCATTCTATGATGTTAACGCATTTAATGCTTTTAATACCTCTATTTCCTATCAAGGATTTGGTTTTGATATGGATGGCGATCTCTCAGGAGTCATTGCAGCAGCAGGAGGTACACCCAACGAGTTTACCAGAGAGTTAGAAATGAATAACCTATTTAGTGGTTATGATTGGTCCTCTGATTACACGCGCACATTTGAAGAAGATAAAGATCGCGAATTAGTTCTAGGTTATCAGCTTTCTGGTAATATTCAAAATCAAGAGAATTTTACTAACGAAACTTACACCTTCGACACAGAAAATGTACTCACGCGTAGAGCTGATATTTTTAACGACGGAGATAATTTAGAGAGTACTATACAGATCGATTATACGCATCCTCTTCCAAAGTCCTATAAATTAGAAACTGGAGCCAAAGCAGTTTTGCGAGATATCAAAAGTGATTACTATACAGAAAATGACGGAACACAAGTGCCTGCTTTAAGTAATCTATTTGAATATAATCAAGATGTATATGCAGGCTATGCCTCTTTAAGTTGGATTTGGGCTAAAAAATACAGTTTCATTGCGGGAGTTAGATATGAGCGAACGCAGATTGATGGTTCGTATCGAGATGATCTTCCAGGTTTTGAAAATGGGTACGAAAACTGGTTACCTAGTTTTACAGTTAGTAGGAACTTGAAAAATTTCAGATCCATTAAATTATCTTATACACGACGTATCCAGAGACCGAGTTTGTTTTATATAAATCCATTTAATAATAATACAGATGTTCTAAATCAGGTCATTGGTAATCCAAACCTTTCGCCAGAGTTGGTAGATCAAATCGAATTATCTCATAATACTAATTTGGCGGGCTTCACCGTTTTTGGGTCGGCGTACTATAAAAGAACAACCGATATTATTGAGACTATTGTGAGTGTAGATAATGGAGTTAGTACAAATAGCTTCTTTAATATAGGTGAAAACAATGCCTTTGGATTAAATCTTTTCACGACAAAGAGCATCAATAACTTTACGCTACGTGGAGGTGGTAATATATATACTTATGACGCCCAAGGCATTGTCAATGGAGAAACTTTGTCAAGACAAACTTATGAATACAATTTGTTTGCGAGTGGTGAGTACACCATAACTGGCGATTTTAAAGCAGACTTTTTTGGTTTCTTTAAATCTCCCTCTCGCTCACTCACTGGAGACCAACCCGCATTTTCAATTTGGGGTTTTGGCTTAAGAAGAGATTATGGTGCTTGGAGTTTTGGACTAAGAGTGATTGAGCCTTTTGAGGCAAACAAGGAGTTTAACTCGGATAATAAAATTACGGATGATAATGGCCAACTTTCTGCAGTAGGTCAATATACTCAGCAAACAGGATTTAGTATTCCTTTCCGATCTCTGGGAGTAAGTCTAAAGTATAAGTTTGGTAAAGTCGATTTTAAACAAAGGCGAAGTAAGGTAAAAAATGATGACCTTAAACAAGGTCAAGGTGGCGGCGGTCAAGGCCAAGGCGGCGGGTCTGGCGGCGGAGGCGGCTTCGGCGGATAAAAAATTAAAGAATCCTTTCTTCGGAAAGGGTTCTTTAATTAGGGTCTGTAAATCTTACTTCCGAGATTTTTCCGTCTTTAATTTTATAGATAGCGATGGCCTCCGAACTCCCAACTGAATTTAATCCTCTACGACGAAAAGACAATCTTTCATGATCAATAACGGTGTTTCCAGAAACAATACGATTTACTAATTCACAATGTAAACTGTCAAGAGCGCCAAACCATTGCGTATATACACCTTTCATGGATTCTTTTCCTTGATAACCGAATTCATCTAGACTGTTGTAAATTTTAACACTATCTGAATATGGTATAAGAAAAGCATCTAAATCCCGATTATTGTAGGCATCTAATTGATCTTGGACGAGACGTTCTGACAGTGATATTTCCTTCTCTTCTACCCATGTATTTTCTTCAGAGCTTGACTTCTGACTCTGACATGAGATGATAAAAAATAAAGAAATGCAAAGTGAAATATTCTTAAGCATTAGGTTATCAGATTTTTCTGGATGGTCTTTTTGTGAATGCTTAAAAAATCTATACATGAGTAAAGACTAATACCAACAACGGCCAGTACTAAAAACAAAATCGTATGTTTTATCCATGCCTGAAGTATCTCAGGATTAATGATCGAATTAATAATCAATAAGACATAAATCGTGGTCAGTACAATTACTTGAGTAAAAGTTTTAATCTTGCCACTTTGGATACTGGCAAGCACTATTTTTTTGGATAGTAAAATGAGCCTAATTATGGTCATTAATATTTCTCGACTCGCAATAATTAATGTGAGTACCCAGGGAATAATACCTTCATAAGAAAAGATAAAAAGAACAGCCAGGATAAGAATTTTGTCAGCAATCGGGTCAATAATTTTCCCAAACCAACTCACAATCTTCCACTTTCTAGCCAAATATCCATCTAGATAATCCGTAAATGACCCTAGCATAAACAAGGCTAACGAAATAGTCAAGTGCCATGGTTTCATCACGCAGGTGAAATAGATACATAAAAAAGCAAGCGGGAGTCTAGAAAGACTCAAGATGTTAGGTATATATTGCTTTAACATGTTATAACGGCTCATGGAGCTAAGATATTCGAGAAAATTGATAAATGCTATAAGGATTTCATCGAATTGTAAAAAAAAAGCCCCGCAGAATGCGAGGCTTCGTTTATGTTCATCAGATATTAACTTCCGAATTTTTTTAATCGGTAAGCAGCATCTAAAACTTCATTTCTTCTTAATACTGAAGGCTTTGTAAAATTCTTTCTTCTTCTTAATTCTTTGATCATTCCAGTTTTTTGGAACTTTCTTTTGTAACGCTTCAGTGCGCGATCAATTGACTCGTCGTCTTTTACGTTGATAATTAACATATTGTCTCTTTAAAATTGGAGTGCAAAAATAGTTACATACTTCAAAATATTCAACATTAAACACTTTTTTTTTCTGTTTTTCTGACTTTCGTCAATATGCCCTCATTTCTAGGTATACACGGAGTGGTTAAGCTTTGATTTTTTGGCGAAAGCCCAGAAGATTTACTTCGTCCAATGTAAATATTTGATTTTCTTTGCAGGACAATCATATAGAAATTTTTCATATAAGACTTTCTTACATAAAACCAACTTGATATGTCCACAATTCATGATAAATCTTCAGACACAATCCGCGTGTTGTCTGCCTCTATGGTAGAAAAGGCAAGTTCCGGTCATCCAGGCGGGCCTATGGGAGGTGCTGACTTTATGCATATTCTTTACACAGAGTATATGAATTACGATCCTGATGATATGACATGGTTTGCAAGGGATCGTTTTTATTTAGATGCGGGACATATGTCGGCCATGATGTATTCGACGCTTCATCTTATGGGACATTACTCTAAAGATGACTTAATGAATTTTAGACAATGGGGGAGTGTCACACCCGGGCATCCAGAGGTAGACTTTGAAAGAGGCATAGAGAATACTTCCGGTCCCCTAGGTTTAGGTCATGCCTTTGGTATAGGATCTGCTATTGCCGAACGATTTTTACATGCAAGATTTGGTAAGGCTGTGGAGCATATGACGTATATATATATATCAGACGGCGGAATCCAAGAAGAAATATCACAGGGTGCTGGAAGAATCGCAGGACATCTAGGTCTGGGAAATATTGTGATGTTTTATGATGCTAATGATATCCAGCTTTCGACTGAGGTGGACGATGTAACTACAGAGGATACCGCAAAAAAATATGAAAGTTGGGGATGGCATGTAACTACTATCGAAGGAAATAATCATGATGCCATTCGATCGGCATTAGATCAATGTATAGCAGAAAAAGAAAGACCCTCTATTATTATTGGTAAGACTATAATGGGTAAAGGAGTGGTATTAGAGGATGGTTCGAATTATGAGGGCAAAGTGGAGTTACATGGAAAACCATTAAGTAAGTCCAATGCTTCATTTGAAGAAACAATAAAATCTCTAGGTGCAGATCCAAACGCGCCGTTCGAAGTAGCTGGAGAGGTTAGGACTTATTACGATGACATTCTAAACAAAAAACGCGAAGACGCAAAAAATAGAAAAGCCGCATATAGTGCATGGAAGACTGAAAATTTGGCGAAAGCCGAAAAATTAGAATTCTACTTCAGTAACCAAAGACCAAAATTGCCATGGGAGGAGATTGTGCATAAAGAAAATACCGCTACTAGAAATAGTAGTGCAGCCGTCCTTTCGTTTTTTGCGGATCATGTAGATAATATGATTGTTAGTTCTGCGGATTTATGTAACAGTGATAAAACAGAAGCCTTTTTAAAGAAGTCTTCCGAATTTAAAAGAGGGGATTTTAGCGGTGGCTTTTTACAAGCCGGAGTTGCTGAGTTATCCATGGCAGCACTCTGTATAGGTATGGGATTGCATGGTGGTGTCATTCCTGTATGTGCGACTTTCTTTGCCTTCTCTGATTATATGAAACCTGCCATGAGAGTAGCGGCGTTGATGGAGCAGCCTTGTGTCTTTTTATGGACTCATGATGCTTTTAGGGTAGGAGAGGATGGACCTACGCACCAACCCATCGAACAAGAAACTCAATTAAGGCTTCTTGAGAAATTACAAAACCATAGTCATAGAAATAGTATGTTGGTCTTAAGACCTTGTGATGCGCACGAAACAACTGTTGCATGGAAGATGGCTTTTGAGAATACAGATACGCCTTCTGGTTTAAGTTTCTCGAGACAAAACATTAGCGATATTCCAGCGATGGGTTCTTCGCGATATGAAGAAGCAAAGTCGGCTACCAAGGGTGGTTACATTGTTTTGGATTGTGAAGGAGAGCCAGATGTGATTTTATTGGCAAATGGATCAGAAGTAGGGACCTTAATAGATGCAGCAGGCGTTTTAAAGGCTCAAGGCCAAAATAAAGTGCGTGTAGTTTCTGTAGTAAGTGAAGGTGTATTTAGAAATCAAAGCGAAAGCTATCAAAATAGTGTCTTACCTTCACACGTTAGGAAATTTGGATTAACAGCTGGACTGTCTTTAAATTTAGAGGGGTTGGTTGGACATAATGGAATGGTTTGGGGGGTCAATCATTTTGGATATTCTGCTCCGTATACTGTTCTGGATGAAAAATTTGGTTTTACAGGCGAAAAAGTGGCGGAGAAAGTCACGGCTTACTTAAATTAACAGACGAGAAAAACCTAAAACAAGTTATATGAAACTATTACAAGTATTTACACTGCTACTCATGATCGGTCTTGTGACGAGTTGTAAAAAATCCCCTGCTGGCGAAGAAGCTAAAGTAGGCGATGCAGCTGAGGTAGAAACAACCCAAGGCAATCAAAGATTTAATCTGGATGCTGGAAATTCACTCATCATGTGGACGGGCTCGAAAATCGGAGGGCAGCACACCGGGACTTTAAAAGTCACGAAAGGAATGATTAACGTCGAAGACGGAAAAGTTGTAGGTGGTAAATTTGCGATCGACATGACTTCTATAAATTGTACAGATTTAGAAGGGCAGACAAAAGCAGATTTAGAAGGGCATTTAAAATCAGCCGACTTCTTTGATGTGGCGAGTCACCCTAGAAGTGTTTTTGAGATTACGAAAGTGACCCAGTTAGTTAATGATCCTAATGCATCTCATCTTGTTTATGGAAATTTAACCCTGACGGATGTCACTAAAGAAATTGGATTTAAAGCGCAGATAGATATTACCGATAACAGTATTACTGTGTCTACTCCAGATTTTACGATTAACAGAACTGATTTTGGAGTGACTTATGGTTCAGATAAGTTTTTTGACAACTTAAAAGACAAGGCCATAAGTGATGAAATCGGGCTAAGTATAAAACTTAGAGCATCATAAATTTTAAAGCCCCGACTTACGGGGCTTTTTTTTACTCCTGACCGAATAATTCATCGAGATAAAACGATCGTGAATTTGTAGTGTAATTATCTCGACAACTTCCAAGTCCACTTCTCATAATACTTAAACATATCCCATTATTGGTTTGGTCTTCGCGATGTCCGCGCCCAAGATAACAATGACCTAATTCGTGAAAAACAACCATTTCACGAAGCCTCGAATCCGCATTTTGCCAAAAGGATTCATCGATGACAATTTCATTCGGTGCATGTGAATTAAAAAAGCATTTACCTGCTACTCCAGATTCACTAATTTCCTCAATGTAACCGGAAACGCCCGCCTGTTCGAGATCGATATTTAATCCACGTTTGGCACCTTCTATTTCGAATACTCTAAACAAATCGTTTAATTCACCATCCGTAGAATTTTCTGTGAATTCATCTTGGCATCCGAAAAACAAAAAAGAAAGAAAACAAAAAAGAATTACCCTGATCATATGCTAGTTTTAGTGAGTTGATAAGAGTAATGTATTCGATCAATAGGAGAATTTCAGTTAATAACTTTTATGAGAGTGAATTTAGTATAGACTTTCAGCCAAATGAATAAAATGTGCTAATTTGCTACAAATTCGAACTATGAAAAATCTTATATACATTCTATTTTTAGCTCTCGTGGGTTTTACGGTTTCTTGTGACAGTAAGCCAGAGCGACCTGACCCTGTAACAAATACAGCTGTAACTCCAGAAATACCTCCTGCAACAACAGCGGCGGCATCAGCTCCTTCTGGATCCGTACAGCATTATATTTGTCCAAATAATTGTGAAGGAAGTGGTGGTCCCGCGGCAGGCACATGTCCAAATTGTGGAACTGCCTTCGTACATAATGCAGCATTTCACAACCAACAACAAGGGACACCGACTTCTGCGGCTACATCTCAACCAGTGAGTGTAAATGGGGCGACTCAAATAGATCCTCCAGCTACTCTACCTGCTTCGAATGCATCGGGTGTTTTCCATTACATCTGTGCTAATGGATGTGCAGGTGGCGCAGCAGCACAAGGAAATTGTGCCACATGCGGGGGCGCACTTACCCATAATCAAGCCTATCATAACCAATAATAAAATTTAAAGAACATTCGGTTTGAATTTCAAGGAAATAACAAAACCGCATATTCTAATTGTAGACGATAGAGAATTCGACAGAATTCTCTATCGTGAATATCTCGATGAAATCAACTTCCAGTTTTCTGAGTTGAATGACGGCGAGAATCTCGTTTCTTTCTTAAGCGAAAATTCTATTGATTTAATTTTACTCGATTGGCAAATGCCTAGAATGGGTGGATTAGAGTCTTTGAAGAACCTTCGCATGAATCAAAGTTTTCGTGAAATCCCAGTCATTATCATAACTGGGTTAAAGGACGAGAATGTTCTGGAAGAGGCATTTCAATATGGTGCCGTAGATTTTATCAATAAACCCGTCACCAAAGTCGAAATTCGATCTCGAGTTAATGCGACGTTAAGTTTGCAAAAAGCCAAAGTTGATTTAATAAAGCAGACTTCTGAGCTCGCCGAACTAAATTCCATTATTAAAGAGCAGAAAAAGTCTTTAGAGGAATCATTACAAATAAAATCCGATCTAGGCGAGGAACTACAGAAGTCGGCTAGACTTGATATAGACGAGAAAAATCAAAAGATTAGAAAATCTGAACTAGAGTTATTTCAGTTTAAGAATGCCCTAAAATCTTCTATAAACGACTTGGATAAGTTAATAGGGCGAGTAAAGGATTCAGGAGAAGAAAGTACTCTACAGTCTGATTTAAGAAAGCTAAGTCGAGGATTAAAATTAATTTTAGATTCTCAGTTGTCTTACCATGAATCTCAAGATATTTTAGACTCCATAGATACGAGCTTTAAAAAAGCACTAGTTACTCGCTTTCCAAAATTGACGAATCTAGATTTAAAGCATTGTGCTTTCATACGATTGAATATGGATAATTCTGATGTAGCCAATATTTTAAATGTAGAAATGAAAAGTCTTCAGATGACTCGATATCGACTTAAGAAAAAGTTAGGTTTGGATGAAAATACCTCTCTTCGCGAATTTTTAATGAGCCTTTAAATTTTTCGGAATCGTAAAGTAAAATGTCGTTCCTTCACCATATGTAGAATCTAACCAGATACGCCCTTCATGTTGTTCAATGGCTTTTTTACAGATGGCTAATCCTATTCCAGACCCTTCATAAATATCAGCACTATGTAGTTTTTGAAAAAGCAAAAATATCTTATCGTAATATTCCGGCTCAATACCTATCCCATTATCTCTTACAGAGAATTCGTAAAATGCCACCGTTTCATTACACGAAATGATGATTTTAAGCTTCCTTTCTTGGCTTCTATATTTTAAAGCATTGCCCATTAGATTTTGAAAAATCTGGCGGAGTTTTGTTTTATCGGCTACAAGTGATTTAGGTAATTTGTCAACAATAATCTCGGCTTTGATGGATTCGTAAACATCCTGATTCTCTAAAACTAGTTCTTTAATTATTTGACTTACGTCAATGTTTTGGAGATTAATTTTTTGAGTGTTGACACGTGAGAATCGCAATAAATCTTCGATCAAGTCTTGCATGTTTCTCGAACTATCTTGAATGATCTTTAAGAATTTCGCTTCTTTTTCAGTCAATTTAGATGCCGTGCTACCCGCTAATAAATCCGCAAAACTACCTACTGTTCGGAGAGGAGCTTTAAGGTCATGCGAAGCGATGTACGCAAAATTCTCGAGCTGAAGGTTAGAGTCGATGTACTTTTTAAGTTCTTTATTTGAAATGTTTAAATCTTCAAATTGCTGCTCAATAAGCAATTGATTTTTTTGTCTCTCAGTGACATCCCTGAAAATTCGAATTAAGAAAAACTGTTCCTCTATTTTTATTACTTGGACTTGCCCCTCAATATATATTTGACTTCCGTCAATATTAAATATCCAATCAAAACCTACTTGATTTTCAGATTCCAGAGTACTTTGAATTTCATCGTATTTCTCGTCGTAACGTACTCCTCCACTTTGAATTGGAGAAGATATATCGCGCATGGCTTCTTTTGAAGTCAATGTTTCTGTCATGGTACCTAGCATGTGCGCCATGGCCTCATTTCTTACAACTAACGTGACATTATTGACATCTGAAAAATCTTCGAAACTTAGAATATCAATGCCTTCGAAAGAGTTAGAAATTAAGGCTTCATAAATGCCTTGTCGTTTTTCTAATTCCGTTTGAGCTAAGTAACTATCCGTGATGTCTTTTGTGAAGTATAGTATTCGATTATTGCCACTAGATTTATCATGTATGGATATGCCCTCGCCGATGAAAGTGTCCCCAAGTAAATTTTGACCAATAAAAGTGTACTTCAATTTTCCTTTATCCAATACCTCTTTGGTGATTTTTTCAAAAAAATCTTCACTTCTTTCCCCATTTAGCTGAAATTCAGGAGCGCGTTCGAAGCCTTCCATCTGCTCTAGCTCTTCAAGTGTACTGCAGCCATACATTTCTATGGCACTCATATTTGCATCAATGATCAATTCTTGATCCATATCCGCATAAATAATGGCATCATTAGAATTTTCGAAAATATATCGATATTGCTTTTCTTGCTCTTCTAATTTTTCTTGGTATTCTTTACGCTCTGTTATATTTCGCGAAAGCTCTAGAGCCCCAATAATTAAGCCCTCACTGTTTTTTACTGGGACATAGTTGTTTTCAATATATAAGGACTTTCCATCCACCTCAAATTTTGCTTCCACAGTAAATGACTCACCATTGAACATTCTATGGAAATACTTTTTTTCCCATAACTCAAATTTACTAGGATCAATTTTTTCCTTGAGATTGTCTCCAGTTTTTAGATTCACCTTATATATTTTAGCGAAATCATTCTTGGCCGGTTGGTTGATTGCTTGTAATGTATATTTTAAATCTGTCGCATAAATGCCATCTGGAGAGGAGTTTATAATGGCTTCTAGCATAGCGCGATTTTGCTCTAGTTCTATTTCTTTTCTTTTTAATTCTGTTATCTCATGAGCCACGGTTACGGCGCCAATAATTTCGCCTTTATTGTTTTGTACAGGTCGCATACGTACTATAGAATGCCTAATGTCTAATCCAAGATTTTCATCTGTTACAAACTGAAATGAAGATATTTCGCCACTAAGAGCACGATGTAAATTTTCTTGATATTTCTCCGCATCTTTGTATTTCATGACTTGAAAAAGCTTTTCCCCATACTTTAATGTGTGATTAAAGTTTCTTGAAAAGGCTTCCTCCGAGGTGGCGTCCCATAGTATTAATTCACTTGATCGATTAAATACGAGAATGTTGTCTGGGGTGCTTTCAATGACAGCTTGTAATGTGGCTTCACGACGCCTGAGTTCCTCATTAAATTTTACATTTTCTGAAACGTCAAGCACTGTAAATAAATAGCTATACCCATCAATTTTAGGATCATAATCAATGGCAAAATATCCTTCAGCATGACATACTTTTTTGGTTTTAGTCAGAAATCGAGACTCCACCTTATGAGTCAATTTTCTTTCTTCCGGATCCTTGGGATTTACACTAGATATTTGATCGATTAAACTGGAGAGGTCATCTGGATGTATAAAATCCAAAGGGTTTTTAGTCATGATAGTAGATTTGGAATAACCGATCATCTTACACATGTGCGGATTAACGTCTGCTATCTTGCCGTTAACAATTTTAAAAATTCCAGTAGGGGACTCATTGAATATTTTCTCATATCGCTCCTTTAAAATCGTGTTTTCTTCTTGCGTTTCAATGATATGTGTAATGTCTAAAAGCCTCCCTGTTGTTCCTGTTATATTTCCGTCATCATCTTCATGCTTAAGAAGTCTTAAATCATACCATCGTTTACCTCTCTCCCTACTTCTCGAATAAAAGGTCATATTAAACATACCCCCAATATCAAAAGGAAGCCGTGTTAGTTTTGCCTTACTTTCTTCAGGGACATTACCAAGGAATTCTGAAAAATGAACATTTATCATTTCAGAGTGCTTGAATGGTAAAATCTGTTCAGCACCGTGATTGAGATAAGTAATTATTCCCTTATCATCTGTTTCAAAAAAAATATCTCGGGCCGTATCGAATAAAACTGACCATCGATTTAGTCGATCTTGATAATGCCTTTCGGATTGATTGGTTTCCAATCGTCTCGATAACTCAGCTCTAATGTCTTTAAATTCAAAAGATCCTTTACTTGCCTTGGTGGAGTCGTCAAGTAAGTCTAGTAACTCTTCATTTGACATTTGTTTCAGTATGTCATCAGTTTTTAGCATAACAGTAAGCTATACTGAAAGATACAAATTATACTATTTAATAATATAAAAGCGGCGATTTGAACTTATGGGCACTACATAGAGAAGTTATCTATTTTGATCCGGTACCTTGATAATAGGACCAAAGAAAATTACCCATGTTTGAAAGTCATTTGAATAATCAAAAAAGTAGTGTTCTTTCCATGCCTCCACAAAAATGACATCTCCAGAATTAAACTTTATAGTTTCGCCATCATTGTAAAAATGTCCAATGCCATTTTTAATAATGTAAATCTCATCCCTATCATGAGGTTTTTGATTGTCCTTTTCACCAGGAACGTATAGTTCGATGTGAATAGCTCCGGTTTTAAATACATCAATAAAAGAAGCATCTGAACTCATTAATTGGTCAAGTATATCTTTAAATCGATGATGCATATTACTAATTGAGAATCTAATTTAGGAATAAGTTTATACCTTGTTATCTCATATATTTCCAATGATGAGATCAGCATTATTTTTTATTATTCTCTTTTTAGGTTCTTGTAATAACTCCTCAGATTCTACAAATGAATTTGCGGTGCCCTCAGGCACCAGTAGTATGATAGAGAAAATAGATTCAATTTATCTATCAACAGATTTTTCAAAACATCCTTATGAATTTGGAGAGCGCGTGGAACTTCAAAGACAAAAATTAGCCGCTAATCCAAATGATGCGAATCTAATCATAAATTTTGCCTACGAACTCATGGCTGCGGGCTATACTTCTGAAGCAATAAGTAATTTTGAAAAAGTATTTAATCAATTAAACCTAAGTGTGAATGAAAACAATAAATCTGTTTTTGAACTCTTAGCCACTGCTTATATTAGACAAGGCGAACAAGTAAATTGTCAATTGAATCATGTAGCAGAATCTTGTATTATTCCCATCGCCGAAAATGCGATTCATAAAGACAAACAATGGTCCCAAAAAGCCATTAATGTATTAACTGATTTGCTATACATGTTTCCGGATGATTATCAAAATAAGTGGTTATTAAATATCTGTCATATGACCCTTGGTACTTATCCCTCAGGTGTGCCAAAAGAGCATTTTATCAATGTTTTAGATAAAGAGAGCATCCGATTTCCCAAATTCGAGAATGTAGCAGGAAACCTGGGCTTAGATAAAATCGAATTAGCAGGTGGGACCATTTTAGAAGATTTTAATAATGATGGATATTTGGATATTGTTACGTCCTCCTGGGGAATGAAAGACCAAATGAGAATTTTCATAAACGATACCAAAGGCCAGTTTGTTGAGAAAACAACAGAAGCCGGTCTAGATGGTCTTACAGGCGGTCTTAATATGACCCACCTGGATTATAATAACGACGGATTGATGGATATTTTCGTTTATAGAGGCGCTTGGAAAGCCTCCAAGAACTTAGGGATTTTACCTAATTCCTTATTAGAGAATCAAGGGGATGCCAAATTCGAAGATGTCACCATAAAGGTAGGTTTATACCATCAAGCCCCTGGACAAGCAGGTACCTGGGCCGATTTTGATTTGGATGGGGATTTAGACTTTTTTATGGGTAATGAAACCGTAAGAGGAAAGGAAGTATTCCCGTGTCAACTTTATATCAATGAAAACGGTATGTTTCGAGACATAGCTCCTTCTTTAGGCTTAGATGTTTCTGGTCATACCAAAGGGGTAGCTTCAGAAGATGTGAATGATGATGGTTTCCCAGAGCTCTACATATCATTTCTGGATCAACCTAACAAATTATTCCTTAATACTACACAAGGAAGTAACATGTCTTTCAAAGACGTCACGTCCATAACGAAGACATCTGAACCTACCATGAGTTTTCCGTGTTGGTTTTTTGATTATGACAACGACGGTAAACAGGACCTATTCGTCTCCTCTTTTGATACGCACGCCTTTAAAGCACAAGGTGGTGAAATCGCCAAATTTTACAACAACGTAAGTTATGATTCGGACGAATTAAGAGTTTTTAGAAATGAAGGAAATATGAAATTTACCGACGTTTCTGCTAAATTAAATTTGAACTTACCAGCTCATACAATGGGTTGTAACTACGGCGATTTAAATCAAGATGGATATGTCGATTTTTATCTCGGAACTGGCGCTCCTGATTTTAGAGCGATCGTTCCGAATAGAATGTTTTTAAATACTGGAAAAGGAAGCTTTGAAGAGATATCTATCTCAGGTGGTTTTGCGCATATCCAAAAAGGGCATGCAATTGCTTTTGCAGATTTAGATAACGATGGCGATCAAGATGTCTTTGCTAATATGGGAGGATCATTTTCAGGAGACAGATTTCAAAATGCACTTTTCGAAAATCCAGGATTCAATAAAAATTTTATAACTCTTATTTTAGAAGGCACCACTTCAAATAGAGCCGCAATCGGAGCAAAAGTTCGTGTTGACTTTAATGACGGTATTTCAGATAGATCCATTTATCGAACAGTTTCTACCGGCGGTAGCTTTGGATCCAATAGCTTACGCCTCGAATTAGGATTGTCTAACGCAAAATCAATCGATAAACTGGTTGTGCAATGGCCAAACGCCGAAAGAAAAATTCAAGAATGGGAAAATCTTCCAGTCAACGGATTTTTGAAAATTAAGGAAGGAGTGGATGAGATAGAAAATTTAGGATTAAAAAAGATCGAATTTTCTAAAACGAACAATAACACACATCATCATCACCATCATTAACGTTTTTTGCCACTGCGTTTAATTGGTTTTTTGTATTTCTCTTTGAGTTTTCTTCGATAAGAACCTCCAAGATTTACTTTTTTGTTTTTGTCCAATTTTTCGTGAAAAGCTCCTTTAGACTGTTTTAAATCGACCTCGGGTAAATAGGGTTTATCACCTGCTAATTGTATTTTTTCTTCTTCTAAAAGTCTTTTTGAAATTTCTACTTCTTTAGGGACTTCCGTCAATGTAATCCTCTTTTTCATGAGATGCTCGATACGCATCTGCATGTCTTGTTCCTCTTCATTTATAAAGCTAATAGCTTTACCAGGTTTGTCAGCTCGACCAGTTCGACCTATTCTGTGTATATAAAAAACAGGTTCTTCCGGCAGATCGAAATTGATCACATGAGTCACATCCGTAATGTCAATACCTCTAGCAATAATATCTGTCGCTATCAAAATGGAAATTTCTCCGTTTTCAAAACCTTTAACTGCATTCATCCGACGGTTTTGAGATTTGTTCGAATGTATAACTTCAGTTTTTTCTTTGTGACTTCCGTCAATGTTTTCATGTATTAAATCTACTATCCTTTTGGATCGCCCGAAAACCAAAATCTTCTCCATAGAAAAGTCCGAATCCAATAAATGGTTAAGCAAATTAATTTTAGAATAAAAATTAGGTATCCAATAGGCGTTCTGCTCTATTAACTCGAGAGGTGTACCATGAGGTACAATTTCTATTTTCTCAGGATAATCAAAAAAGTCGGTAATAATTCGATCAATTTCAGGGGATAGTGTGGCAGAATACAATATGTTTTGTCTCTTTTTTGGCAATAAATCTAGTATGCTTTCCAACTGAGTTTTAAATCCTAAATTCATCATTTCATCTACCTCATCAATTACCAGTTGTTTTATCTGTTTGAGTTTAATTGCCTGCATCATAACAAGATCAAAAAGACGCCTTGGCGTCGAGACTAAAATATCCATTCCCTCTTGAAGCTCCTTAGCTTGTGTTTTGATATTAATCCCACCATAAATCGCATGACTCCTTAGCGATAAATATTTACTGAGTTTTTCAACTTCTTTTGATATCTGAATGACCAACTCTCTTGTGGGAGCCAGAATGAGTACTTGTGGTACGCGCTCTTTGGAATATTTTAGCTGCCTTAAGATCGGAAGTAAATAAGCAAAAGTTTTACCCGTTCCAGTTTGTGCTACTCCTACAACATCTTTTCCAGATCTGATCACTTTATAGGACGCCATTTGGATTGGCGTCGGTGTGTCAATCTCCAAATCCTTCAATGCTTGACTCAAAGCATTTCCTAATTCCATGTCTTCAAAACTCATATTACAAATTTACGCTTTATACTGATTGACGGAGAACAGCTGTTTTCAGTTAATTTTAAAAGAATACATTAATTTTTAATTCTCATGCAACGAATTTAAATCTCAACATATTCATCTTATAGCGATCGCATAATTGCTAGATTTAAAAAATACATGATGAAAAATATACTCTACCTATGTACCCTTATTTTTCTTTTGGCTGCTTGCCGAGAGGATTCAGACCAAATAATTAATACGACTCCAGAAATCGAACCTCCAAAAATCGTCGTAAACAGTTCAGTTTTAGGATCTGTAATAGACACTCAAGGAGACGCCATTGAAAATGCAACTGTCCGATTTAGAGACCAAGTCACTCAAACAGATGAGAATGGAGTTTTTAGTTTTTCAAACACAAACTTATTTCAAGATGGGACCTACATCACCGTCGAAAAAGAAGGTTATTTTATTGGTTCAAGAAGATTCTATCCGGAACTTAATCAGACCAGTTATGTAAAAATTGAATTATTAGAAAAACAGATTGTAGGGTCGGTCTCTGCTAATGCTGGCGGAGTAGTGAATATTCAAGGTGTAAAATTAGAATTACCATCGAATGGATTTATTGTTGATGGAACTACACAAGAATACACGGGAAATGTTAGTGTGGCTATGAATTGGTTAGACCCAACTAAAGAGGCCACTTTTAATCAAATGCCTGGTGACTTAGTCGGTGTAAACACAAGCAATGAGTTAATGACTTTAGAATCTTACGGCATGGTCTCGGTTGAATTAATTGGAGATAACGGACAAGAATTAAATATAAAAGATGGTCATCAAGCCGTACTTAGTATAGATGTTCCATCAAGTTTGGAAAACAGCGCTCCAGCTTCTATTCCTTTATGGTATTTCGATGAAGAAAATGGATTGTGGATTGAAGAAGGGGAAGCCACACTCGTTAATGGAGAATATATCGGAGCAGTCGAACATTTTTCTTTTTGGAATTGTGATTACCCTTATCCGCTGATAACATTGTCCGGATCCATTACCATTGACGGAAGTCCAGTGGAAAATATCCTAGTAGAAGTGGAACTCGTAGCCACTGGAACAAGCAGAATAGCTTATACAAATGAATATGGATTTTTTACCGGAAAAGTACCTGCTGGACAGGCTCTAATTGTAAAGGCCTATGATTTTTGCGATGAGCAAATTTGGAATCAACCAATTGGTCCATTTTCTTCAGATCATGTCATTTCAACTCAGAATTTAACTTTTACTTCAGGAACATTATCCGTTTCAGGTTCGGTGGATAATTGTCAAGGTTTAGAAATAGAATCATCTTATGTTCTGGTCGAATTTTCAAATGGAGAAGAGGCGGTCATAGCAACAGATGATAACAATGAATTTGACGCAACATTCCAAAATTGTGGATTGGATGTAACTGTTTTTGGTGTAGATGTTACTAATTCTTTGATATCTTCTGGAGTAAACGCCTCCTTTACTGGTGATGTTGACCTTGGAGTGCTGGAGGCTTGTGATGCTTTTGTAGAACCGCATATCTTTTTTGACTTCATAAACAGTCCCTGGAACACCCTTTCATCACTGGATACAATAGCATTTGCGTATGAACAAAATGTATTTGATTTAGGAGGTGGATTAGAAAAATATTTGTACACATTTACGATGGTCGACTGGGTTACAGGGGAAGTCATAGAAGGAACAATATTGTTTCA
>JAHDBE010000166.1 GCA_020630555.1 Saprospiraceae bacterium | reverse complement strand
GGTGTTCAAGATCACCAATTAGAAAGACAAAGTTTGTTCATTGAAATGTTTCATGAAATGGGCATGAAGACACCAAATGTGGATGATATGCGTGTATGGCTATTAAAGAATAAACAAACCAATCGATGGAAAACGACAAAGGCAACAAGTGCGGCTATTTATGCCTTGCTTTTTGATTCTAAAGGAGAGGCTTCATGGTTAGATGGAGATCAAGGGGCAAAAATCACCATGTCGAATTTCACAATTGATACGAATAACGAATTGACGGAAGTCGGCACGGAATATTTTAAACGAACTTGGCCGAAATCCGAAATTGAAAGTGAGATGGGCAAAATTCAAATTGTCAACAGAAACGATCATGTGTCTTGGGGCGCGGTTTACTGGCAGTACTTTGAAGATCTTGATCAAATTAAAACTTACGAAGAGACTCCGTTGACCTTGCAAAAAGAACTCTATCGACAGATTATCACCAATGATGGACCCAAGCTCGAATCATATCAAAGTGAGCCACTTGCCATAGGAGATAAAGTAATTGTTAGAATGGTATTAGAAGTTGACCGTCCTATGGAATTTGTGCATCTTAAGGATATGAGATCAAGTACTTTTGAGCCGCTTTCAACTTTGTCTAAGTACCAATGGCAAGACGGTTTAGGATATTACCAGAGCACAGAGGATTTAGCAACTCACTTTTTTATAGACTATTTACCAAGAGGCAAATACGTTTTTGAGTATCCTGTGGTAGTTTCTCAAAAAGGGGATTTTACAAATGGAATATCAACCATTCAATGTATGTATGCCCCAGAATTTACTAGCCATTCGAATGGAATAAGAGTTAGTGTCCCTTAAATTTGTCCAATTATCCAAGTTGTTCATCGATTTAGAGTTCAGCTTGGAACTGTGACAGTTATTTTAGCATTGAATGGATTAAATAAAGCGATTATGGCTAAGAAAAAAAGTGATGATGTTTTAAAAGACAACGCAAACGGTGTCATTAAAAACCACATGATTTGGTCGATGGGGGCTGGATTTATACCTGTACCGATTGCAGACTTTTTTGCTGTAAGCGCGATCCAACTCGACATGATACGTCAGCTTTCAAAAATTTATGAAATCAATTTTAAAGAGACAGAAGGTAAAGCTATAATTACGAGTCTTACTGGAGCCAGTCTTGCACGACTAGGCGCGAGTGCAGTTAAATTTATTCCTGGAGTGGGAACCGTCCTAGGTACGCTCTCTTTGGCAGTTTTAAGTGGAGCATCTACTTACGCTCTTGGTGAAGTTTTTAAAAAGCATTTTGAGACTGGAGGTACATTTTTAGATTTTGATCCATCCCGATTGAAAAATTATTACAACGAGAAGTTTGAAAAAGGAAAGGAGCTAGCGCGAGAGCTTAAGAAACAGCATGACGAAGGGAAGACTGATTTTGTTTCTACAGCATCAGCGGAATCGGCTACAGAATCTACCATGAGTCCCTCATTAGTGGATAAACTCAAAGAACTTGTTCAGATGAAAGCAGATGGTGTGATTAATGAGGAAGAATTTGAAGCATTAAAGAAAAAGTTGATTAAAGAATAACTGAGAATTACCAAGCCATTCTAGGGTCCGGTTTGACGTCTAAACCAACGAAATTTTTATTCAAATATTTATAATATCCGACAACACCAATCATTCCTGCATTGTCAGTGCATAAAGAAATCTTCGGGATATAATAGGACCATTCGTGTTTTTCACACAGAGCCTTCAATTTGGCGCGTAGTTCTGAATTCGCAGAAACTCCACCAGCTACCCCTAAATGTTTAATGTCTAAATCTACCGCCGCTTTTTCAAATTTATTGAGTAGGATAGTAACAATTCTATGTTGAAGTGAGGCGCAAAGGTCATGTATGTTTTCTTGTATGAAATCTGGATTTTCAGATAATTTCTTTTTTAAGAAATAAAGAAATGAGGTTTTAAACCCACTAAAGCTAAAGTCTAAATCTGCGATTTTTGGCTCTGTAAACTCATATTTTACTTCCCCGGCTTTCGCCAATTTATCAATGATTGGTCCTGAAGGATAGGGTAAACCAAGCATTTTACCACATTTGTCAAAGGCCTCACCTGCGGCGTCATCTATGGTTTGGCCTAGGATAGTCATCGTCAGATGGTCCTCAATTTTTACAATTTGTGTATGCCCACCGGATACTGTAAGGCATAAAAAAGGAAATGGTGGCTTTGGATCTTCGGCAAATAAGGCCAAAACATGTGCTTGCATATGATGAACCTCTATTAGTGGAATATATAATGCCATGGCCATAGATTTTGCAAAACTTACTCCTACGAGCAAACTACCAAGTAGACCTGGGCCTCTTGTAAAAGCAATGGCAGTAATATCTTTTTTATCGACTTTAGCGACTTTTAATGCCTCATCTACAACAGGAACAATATGGATCTGATGCTGTCTCGAAGCTAATTCAGGGACGACCCCACCATAATTTTCATGCACTTTTTGACTAGCGGTAATGTTGCTTATTACTTTTCCATTGATCACAACTGCCGCTGAGGTATCGTCACATGAGGATTCTATCGCAAGTATGACACTGTTTCCCATAGTTTTTAGATTACCAAAAATGATATGCGAATTAAAGTTATTTATTTTAAAATTTGTATAATTGTACGCACCAAAGCGGTGTATTTTTTCATCTAAGCGGTGTATAGCTGTACTAAAAATTAAACGAGCAGAATGAGAACCATTTTCAATATTCTTTTGGTTTTAATCATTGGTCTTTTGGCCTATTTGCTTTACGCGAATATTAAAGAGCCCATAGCCTTCCAAGCAGAAAAACAAAAGAGAAAAGAGGCCGTGACGAGCAAATTAGATATAATTCGAAAATGTCAGGAAATGTGTCGTGATATTACAGGTGGATTTGCTAATAGCTTTGATTCATTGCAGTATGTCTTGGAAAACGATAGTTTTAAATTTGAGAATATCATAGTCGATCCAGATGATCCCTCTAACACTGATTTATTTCAGACTATTGTGACTTACAGTATGGCGAAAGACAGTATAGATAAGTTAGGTTGGAATTTGGATTCATTAAGATATATTCCATTTACTGATGGACAAACCTTCAATATTCAGGCGGATACTTTAACTTATCAGAAAACTTTAGTATCTGTTGTTGAGGTAGGTACAAAATGGAAAAACTTCATGGGTGATTACGGAGATACAAGGTTCATGAAGTACGATCAGTCCTATGATCCTAATAAAACCATTAAATTCGGAGATATGAGTAAACCGAATCTTGGTGGAAACTGGGAACGTTAATGAACGGAAATATTAATATACAAGGAATTAGAACTGTCTGCTCTGTTTGATGCAGACAGTTTTTTTTATACTCTGTCACATGATGACGGAATAAGACATACTCAAAGCTTTAATTCCTTTCAAGATGGGATAACCGCCGTTTCCAAACTTTCAAATCAGTGTAAGAAATCCTCCTTATGCTTTACAGGTTTGCCGTTTACTATGGTTCCTAAAGCAGATTTCGATCCTAAAGAAATCAAGAGTTATCTTAAGCATCAGGCTTTTGTTGGAGATGATTGGGACTTTAGATACGATTCTCTGGATAATAGTAATTTGATCGTATGCTATGCGATGCCCTCATTTGTAAAAAATGCACTAGACAATAAATTAGCTAATTGGAAGACGCATCATATTTCAAGCTGCCTAATAAATTATACCAAAGAAAATTCGGAGAATATTGAGATTATGGTATTTGTGGATGATTCTAAAGTTCATGTTCTAGGAATACCAGGAGGAAACTTGGTTATATATAATCAATACAAATACGAGACCGCGGATGATTTATTATACTATGTTTTACTCGCATATCAGCAATGTGGTTTAGATCCGCATGCAATACCATTATATATAGGAGGTAAGGTGTTAGAAGAGTCTCCACTCTATAAAAAGTTATATACCTACATCAAGACCATACATTTCACTAAATTTCAAGGAGATTGGTCATTCGGAGAAATGCCAGCACATCGATTTCTTGATGCATACGCCACGGTACAATGCGGATAATAAGTGGTCGATTTGGCGGTAGAAGGTTTTATCCGCCTGCAGATAAATGGCCAACGAGACCGACGACTGATTTTTCTAAAGAAGGCTTATTCAATATTCTTCAAAATCGGATTGATTTTAAAGAAACAGTGATGTTGGACTTATTTGGTGGTACAGGGAATCATGGATATGAATTTATTTCTCGTGGATGTACGGATGTAACTTACGTAGATAGACATGGTCCAGCCCTAAGGTTTGTGAAATCCTTAAGTAAGGAGTTAGACATTGAAAATGAGATGACCATAGTAAAATCTGATGTTTTAAAGTTTATTCCGAGTTGCCTCAAAAAGTTTGACTACATATTTGCTGGACCTCCTTACGGTATGAAAGAATTGGATAGTATACCTGATAGAATTTTAAAACACGAATTACTGAAGGACGAAGGACTTTTAGTACTTGAGCATAACCCCAATCATAATTTCGATTCTCATTTACACTTCGAACAATCGAGAAATTATGGGTCGACAATATTTAGCTTTTTTAGGATGAATCCTAAGCCCGAGTAACGAATTGGTGTCCTAAAACCGTAACTTTGCGGAGGATTTAGAGCTATGGAAATTTTACACGTATTAAAGGAAAAGATCGCCTCAAAATTGAGCGAAGCCTACGATGCCCAATTGTCGTCAGGTGAGGTAATTATCAACCCAACACGTAAGGATGTTTCAGGAGACTTAACAGTGGTTTTGTTTCCTTATGTAAAAAGATTTAAAACCTCACCTCAAGCGATTGGAGATACATTAAAAAATGATTTATTGACTTTGACGCAAGTCAATGAAGTAGAATTAGCGGGAGGCTTTTTAAATCTTACATTGAGTAACTCTTATTGGAATGATGTTCTGTTAGGAATACATCAAGAATCAAACTACGGCATTCATCCTAAGTCAGGCCAAAAGATCCTTGTCGAATTCTCCGAATACCAATAAACCATTACATCTTGGTCATATCAGAAATATATTATTAGGCTGGTCTACTTCAAAAATCGCTGAAGCGGCAGGTCATGAAGTGATTAAGACACAAATAATAAACGATCGAGGAATTGCTGTATGTAAAAGCATGTTGGCATGGCAAAAGTTTGGGAATAACGAAACACCCGAATCTAGTTCAACCAAAGGAGATCATTTTGTAGGCCAATACTATGTAAGCTTTGATAAACATTTTAGAGAAGAATACAAGCAATGGCAATCTTTGGCGAAAGCCGAAGAGGTATATCAAGAGAAGAAGAAAGAAAACGAGTCCAAGGAAGATTTTTTTAAGCGATTTAAAAACGACTACTTTAACTTATTCAGCAGTTTAGGAAAGGAGTCTAAAGACATGCTTCAAAGATGGGAGGCCGAAGAAGAGAGCACGGTGTCCTTATGGAAGAAAATGAATGGTTGGGTGTACGAAGGATTTAATCAAACCTATAAGTCCTTAGGTGTATCCTTTGATGATATTTACTACGAATCAGATACCTATAAATTAGGAAAAGACATCATTGATCAGGGATTAGAATCTGGTGTGTTTTATAAAAAAGAGGACGGGAGTGTTTGGATTGATTTAGAAGATCGAAAGCTAGATCATAAGCTTGTTTTACGAAGTGATGGGACGGCCGTTTACATGACTCAGGATATTGGCACAGCAAACCATCGTTATAAAGATCACCAGGTTAATGCCATGATTTATGTGGTAGGTGATGAGCAGGATTATCATTTTAAAGTTCTTTTCGAAATTTTAAAATCCCTAAAGGAACCCTACACAGATGGATTGTATCACTTAAGTTATGGGATGATTGACTTACCTACGGGTAAAATGAAAAGTCGGTACTGTGGTGGATGCTGATGATTTGATAAGTGATTGAAGAAGCACGATCTGGTGCCGCAGAAAGAGGCATTTTAGAAGGCCTATCAGATGAAGAGCAAAATGATATATTTCGCCAGATTGGTCTTGGGGCATTGAAGTTTTTTATACTCAAGATTAATCCTAAAAAGCGGATGGTATTTGATCCTAAAGAGTCTGTGGATATGCAGGGCCAGACGGGTCCATATATTCAAAACGCAGTCGTTCGAATACATAGCATTCAGAGAAAGTTGACTGATTGGAATCCTGACTTAGTGAAAAATTATACGAACCCTGTTCCTCAAGAAATACAACTGGTCAAATATCTTCAGTCTTATCCTGAATTGGTGCTAACAGCTGATCGAGAAAAGGACCCTTCCGTGATTGCAAGTTTTGCTTACGAACTCGCAAAGGATTTTCATAAATTTTATCACGACGTTCGTATTTTAAAAGCAGAGACAGAGGAAGCAAAGGCATATAGACTTGTTCTTTGTTCAGTAGTTAAAGATGTCTTAACTAAAGCTATGGACTTATTAGGGATAGAAATGCCGGAAAGAATGTAACTATGAGTGAGAAAGAAAAATCGTTGAATTTTATTGAGCAGATTATTGAGGAAGATTTAGCCTCGGATAAACATGGTGGTCGTATTCAGACGCGGTTTCCC
>JAHDBE010000165.1 GCA_020630555.1 Saprospiraceae bacterium | reverse complement strand
TAAATCTTCAAAAAAGTGAAATTTCACAATGGCTAATCAGACAATTATCAAAAGTCTGGATTGATTTTGAGAGCGAACTTTTACGAGTACCCATCATTAAAGATATTCATGAGGGAAACCTTACAAAAGAAAAGTATCTCCTCCTATTAAAAGATTTACGACAGCAAGTTATCGATGGATCACAATGGATTTCGCGAGCGGCGTCTAACATAGACATTGATCTATTCGAATTGCGATCTGCATTTATTAAACATACAGCAGCCGAACATAGAGATTACCAGATTCTCGAAAAAAATTATAAAAATTTAAATGGAGATTTAACTCAGCTGTATGACGGACAAAAGAATATTGGATCGCTCGCTTTATCCTCATTCATCTTCCAAAGAGCGAGTCATAAAAACCCGATTGATCTACTAGGGTCCATGTTTATCATCGAAGGCATTGGTAAAAGATTGGCGGCCCATTGGGGTTTGATGATTAAAGATCAGTTGTCCTTAGACGATGATCAAGTATCATTTTTTACTTATCACGGAGAGGCCGATGAGAAGCATTTCGAAAATCTCGAAAAGGCATTGGATCATCCGTTTGTCACTCTAGATATTGCTAAAGAGATTGTCCGTACGGCTAAAATGACAGCACACTTGTATCGCTCACAATTACAAGAGCTAGGCAATTACTAAGCGATGCTTGTGTTTATTTTTTGTCTTTCCTATTACCTGATCGCAGGCATTTCTGTGGTCATTGGGTATCACAGGGTTTTGACCCATAAAGTGGCAAAGTTGAAACCTTGGCTGGAGCGCTTGTTGGTATGCTTGGCATTGCCGGCAGGTCCTCCGGTTTTTTGGGTGGCGAATCATCGAAAACACCATCAATATTCCGATATGGATTTGGATCCTCACGCTCCCGGAATACATGGGTTTTGGTATGCACATAATGGTTGGTATCTAAATATCAAGAATCCAGTTTTGTGTTTCCTATATGCGATTGCTGGACCGATTAGAATTGTATTGGATTTGATATTTCGTGTGAAGCAAGATAATTCGCTTCTGGCTTACGCCAAAGATGTACAGAGAGATAAATTCTATGCTGCTTTATCGACACCATTTTGGTATAGACTTGTGATGTTATTACATGTGATTATTCCTTTTGGTTTAATCTTCATTTTAGAAGGTACTCAAGGGCTTATCGCCTTATGGATTACACTTGTCATAATTTATAATTTAGGTGATTCTGTAAATAGTCTTTGTCACATTCACGAAAGTGAAAACGAAAAGAAAAAAACAGACACCGCAAAAAATTTAAAACTACTGTCTCTACTCACATTTGGAGATGCCCTTCATCAAGTTCACCATAAAAATCCTCGACTTGCGAATCTTGGGATTAACGGGGAGCTCGATCTAGCGTACGAATTTCTAAAGATTTTCAGTCGACTTGGATGGGCCTCGAATATTAAAGAACTAAAACGATAGTCATGAAAGATACACTCATATTAGATACGAATTACTTTGATACTATTAATCATGATCATAGAGATCCTAATCCGTGGTTAGCACTGTATCTCGACAATAGTATACCTATTAATGATACCACTAAAAAAGCTTTATTAGCAGATAATGACTCGAAGTCAGTTAGGTTTCTACAACCGATTATTAGTTTTTTTTCTAAGCTATTAATGTTCGCAATACATGTATTGAAGTTTTTCTTTCCTCGCTCTTTTAATTCACCTAAAATCCTTCATCGGATTTTATCCTGGGGAATGAAAAATTTCCTAAGTCCACATGCCAATCTATTAATCTTTAGACATTTTCATGTGGGTAGTGAGATTCTTCAATTTATTGCCGGAAACATAGAGGGGTTAGAAATGAAAACGAGTCCAATAAAGCCAATAGATTTCAATTGTGTCAAAGAAAACATCTTCCTTGATCACGACCTCAATCTCTACAATTTTGCCATCAAGCTAAATAAAAACTTAAAGGAAAAAGACCTTCAAATAGGGCGGGCAAAAAAGCTAAACCTCTCGATGATTTCAGAAGATCAATTTAATCACATCGAGTTTCCAAATCGCTGGTCAAATATTCTTGACCTCAGATCTGCGATAGAATTATTTACGCCGTTTTATCAATTCTTTTTAACCTCGAATGATTTCGTGCGTGCATCCAATTCTTTACAATTAGATGAAACCATTGCTATTTACGCCGCTAAAATATTAGGAACACCAGCCCATTTAAGTTTGGTAAATAACAAACACCCGATGGTGCCTGCGTCGACATTTGGAGCAGCATACAATTTAGTCTTGCATGGTCTAGCGGCAGAAACCTTACATGAAATATTGGTCCAAACTAAATTAGACCAAGCAGAAAATAACATCCTGTATCCTAAAGACTAGTTGGCCTCTTCACGAAGAGCACGACGTAAGATTTTACCGACGTTAGTTTTAGGCAAGTCATCTCTGAACTCAACAGCCTTTGGCACCTTGTAGCCTGTTAGATTTTCTCGACAGTGTTCTATGAGTTCACCTTCAGAGAGTGACTTGTCTTTTTTAACGACAAATATTTTTACAACCTCTCCAGATTTTTCACTCGGTAAACCGACGGCAGCGACCTCTAAAACTTTAGGATGCATAGCGACTACATCTTCGATTTCGTTTGGATAGACATTAAAACCAGATACTAGTATCATGTCTTTTTTACGATCCACGATTCGGAAATAACCTTCTTCATCCATAACACCCATGTCGCCAGTTTTTAACCAACCGTCTTGGATACACTTGGCAGTTTCATCTGGACGGTTATAATATCCTTTCATGACCTGTGGTCCTTGAACCCAAATTTCTCCAGTTTCGCCTTGAGCAACTTCATTACCATCGGCATCAGCAATCTTCATATCAGTAGAAGAAATAGGCACACCGATTGTACCTAATTTAGCTTTACCAGGATGGTTAAAACAAACAGCAGGTGATGCCTCTGTTAAACCATATCCCTGAAGTAATTCGTTTCCAGTCTTTGTCTGCCAGTCAAGTGCAACAGCATTTTGAAGAGCCATTCCACCCGCACCAGTTATCCTGAGCGAACTAAAATCTAACTTTAGAAATTCTTCATTATTCAAGAGAGCATTAAAGAGAGTATTAACTCCAGTTACAACAGAAATTTTATGACGTGTAAATTCTTTAATAACTGATGGGATGTCACGCGCATTTGTAACCAACACATTCTCCGCACCCAGTGCTCCCATCACAAAGCAATTTACTGTAAGAGCAAAAATGTGATACAATGGAAGAGCAGTTAAAATGACTTCATTCCCTTCACGTAAAATGCCATCCCAACTCACCTTCATCATCATGACATTCGATATAATGTTTTTATTGGTAAGCATTGCCCCTTTACTGACACCAGTGGTCCCTCCAGTATATTGATGGATAATCACATCATCTCCACGGCCTTCTACTCTATTAATTTTAAACTTCTTTCCTTGCTTAAGGGCATCCTTAAAGGTGACGGTATTAGGGATGTTGTATTTAGGAACCATCTTTTTGACTTTCCTTACTGCAAAGTTGACCATGGCTCCTTTAAGACCTCCAATCATTTCACCAATACTTCCAGTTATGACAAATTTGATCGAGGTTTTATCGATTATTTTCTCAAGGTTATGAGCAAAGTTTTCACAGATAACAACAGCTTTAACCTGACTGTCATTAAACTGATGCTCCATCTCTCGAGCTGTGTACAACGGATTCGTATTTACTACGATGACTCCTGTTTTTAATAAACCAAATAGCGCGATAGGATACTGAAGTAAATTAGGTAGCATTATGGCTACTTTATCTCCTCGTTCTATTCCTCGTGATTGAATGTAAGCTCCAAACTGATCAGACATCTCATCAATGTCTTTAAAAGACAATGCTTTGCCCATACAAGAGAAAGCTCTTTTATCTCCATGTTTTTTAAATACATCATCGTATAGTGCAGCTACTGATGGATAGGCATCTGGATCAATGTTGACAGGTACGCCCGCAGGGTAAGAAGATAACCATGGTTTATTTCCGCTCATTTTTTTCGATTTTCCGTAAAATACGAAATCAGTCCAAATTCTTCCAAACCAAGTTCTAACCAATATTTATTTAGAAACCCATACATGTATTGCGTAAGAAGAAAAAATGACTATCTTTGCGGCCCGAAATTATTTATTAACCTCTGTCAAGTCAATGGACTGGCATACAAATAAGCAAGACATTATGTCTGAAGAAAATAAAAACACAGAAGAGGTAGCAGAGACTGTTGAAGCAACAGTACAAGAGGCTACGCAAGAGGTCAAAGAAACCGCGGAGAAAGTAGACGTTAATAAAATCGTCGCAGAAGAAAGAGGACCTCACGATGACTTTGATTGGTCTATCGGAAACAAACACACTTTAACTTACACCGATACAGAAGTAGAGCAATACATTAAGGACTATGAAGTTTCGTTAACGAGCGTGAACGAAAACGAAATTGTAAGTGGTTTGGTTAAGTCTATTTCTGGCGGCGATGTTGTTTTAGATATCAATTATAAATCAGATGGTTTAGTTGGACTTAATGAGTTCAGAGACATGCCTGATTTGAAAATAGGCGATGCTGTCGATGTTTATGTAGAAAAGAAAGAAGATGATCGTGGTCAGTTAGTACTTTCAAGAAGAAAGGCAAAATTGATGCGAGCATGGGACATGCTTGTAGACTCATACAAGAATGGAACGATCATCAAAGGACGTGTAATCAGTAAAACGAAGGGTGGATTAATCGTGGATTGTTCTGGTTTAGAAACATTCTTGCCAGGATCTCAGATTGATATTAAGCCTATTGTTGATTACGATGTATACGTAAATAAAACAATGGAGTTTAAGGTAGTTAAGATTAATGAAGCTATCAAAAACGCGGTTGTATCTCACAAAGCACTTATCGAAAGTGATTTAGCAGAACAAAGAGAACTTATCATCTCTGGTCTTGAAAAAGGTCAAGTTCTTGAGGGTATCGTTAAGAATGTGACAGACTTTGGTGCCTTTATGGATTTAGGAGGTGTAGATGGGCTTCTATATATCACGGATATTTCTTGGGGTAGAATCAATCACCCGAATGAAGTTCTTGAGTTAAATCAGAAGTTGAATGTTGTAGTTCTTGATTTTGATGAAAACAAGAAGAGAATTTCTTTAGGTCTCAAGCAATTACAACCACATCCATGGGAGGTGTTAGATAAAGAGATTGGAGAAGGATCAGTGGTTAAAGGTAAGATTGTAAATATTGAGGATTACGGAGCTTTCCTAGAGATTATACCAGGAGTTGAAGGATTGATTCACGTTTCAGAGGTAACGTGGAGTAATCAGCCTGTTAATGCTCGGGATTACTTTACTTTAAACCAAGAGTTTGAGGCAAAAGTGGTAACAATTGATAGAGAGGAAAGAAAGATGTCTTTAAGTATAAAGCAACTTTCGCAAGATCCATGGAGTGATATCGCTACTAAGTTCCCTGTTGGTTCTAAGCACAATGGAGAGGTTAAGAATTTGACTCCATATGGTGTGTTTGTTGAACTTGAAGAGGGAATTGGTGGTATGATCCACATTTCGGATTTAAGTTGGACAAAGAGATTTTCTCACCCATCTGAATTCACGAAAGTGGGTGAAAATATAGACATCCAGATTTTAGAAATTGATATGGAGAGTCGCAAATTGGCTCTGGGGCATAAGCAATTGGAAGAAAACCCATGGGATACTTTCGAAAATGTATTCCCTGTAGGTTCTTATCACGAAGCTACATTAGTAAGAAAAGAGGATCGAGGTGGAATTGTTCAGATGCCTTATGGATTAGAAGCATATTGTCCAAACAAACATTTGAAAAAGGATGATAACACTTCCGTGAATGTGGATGAAACTTTGACATTCAAGGTAATTGAGTTTAATCGTGAGGATAAGAGAATCTTAGTGTCTCACTCTAGATACCTAGAAGATGTAAGAAGAGAAGCTGATGAGTCTGTAAGAAAGGAAAGAGACGAAGAGAGAAAAGAAACGACGCGTAATATCAAGAAGACGCAATCAAAAGTAGAGAAAACGACTCTCGGTGATATGGATGTATTCTCGCAGTTAAAATCACAATTAAGTGAAGGCGGTGCTCAGGAGGCACCAGCACCTAAAGAAGAGCCAAAGGTGGAAGAGGCAAAAGAAGAAGCACCAGCCCCGAAGGCGGATTCAAAGCCAGATGATTTAAAGAAGATTGAAGGTATTGGTCCAAAGATTTCAGAGTTATTAAATACCAATGGAATTGTGAGTTTTGAAGATCTTGCTGGAGCAGATGTAGACAAGTTAAAAGAGTATTTGGCAGAGGCAGGAAGTCGTTACAGTATGCATGATCCAAGTACTTGGCCAGAGCAGGCAAGATTGGCTGCTGATGGCAAATGGGATGAATTAGAAACATTACAAGACGAATTAAAGGGAGGCAAGAAAGTTGACTAATGAGCTAGAGTGTTGATAATCAACACTCTGCGAATGGCCTGACTTGCCCGCGAAAAATTCTTGTAATTTTTAAGCTAAAAGTTTGCAAGACTAGGAAGTTTTCTAGTATCTTTGCGTTCCTTTTCGAGAAGTCGGAAGGGTAAGAAATTTGACAAGATTGG
>JAHDBE010000164.1 GCA_020630555.1 Saprospiraceae bacterium | reverse complement strand
AGATGTGAAAAGGAGATTGTTTGAAGAATCCTCTCCTCGTATAATTCAATGTTTGGGTGAGCTTTCTGACAAGCAAATATGGTGGACCCCAAATGAAAACTCCAATAGTGTAGGTAATTTAGTACTGCATCTAATAGGCAATTTAACTCAATACATCTATCATGCATTAGGAGGTTTTGAAGACTTACGTCAAAGGAGTCAAGAGTTCATTCCGAATCAAAACATTTCCGGTAATAAATTAGCAAGCGATTGGAAGCTTTTAATGCCTAAGCTCGAAAAAGTCATAGACAGTTTAGATGAAAACAAATTAATCCGTACATATCCCGTTCAATGTTTTGAAGAGACGGGTGTAAGTATACTCATACATGTCACAGAACACCTTTCGTATCATACCGGGCAAATTGCTTATATCACTAAATCAATAAAAGACATTGATTTACAATTCTATGGCGACTTGCCTCTAGATGATAAAATAGGAAACCTTACTTAGGTTTTTTCATGAAGATTTTCTGGAATGCATCGTAAACGGCTAGGTGTAAAACATCCCCATGACTTTGTTTGTCAAAATATTCGAAAAAGACATTTAAGTTAGCTGTTTTCTCTAGAGACAATTTGTAAAACAAAGTTTTAGCCACCCTTGTCATTAAAGGTCCTTCGTTACCTACGCCTATGTAAACAGATTTCTTCTCAAGAGTTTCGGGAGTAGGGATTTTTAATAGATTTTCATCATCCCACCATAAACTAGGACTGATAATAATGTAGTTTTTAAACATTTCAGGATGCCCTATGAGAATTTCTGTAGCCAATAATCCACCTAGGGATTGACCAATCAATGTGGTTTCCTCGCTAAGCTTGTACTGTTTTTCAATGAGTGGTTTTAATTCTTTCTCAATAAAAGAAATAAACTTTGCCGAATGACCGGTCATTGGAAATTCTATACGATCTCTTTCAACAGTTGATGGATAGGTGAAATCTCTTTTCCTATCAACATTAGCAATTCCTACTACAATCGATTCTTCTATGATGTTTATCCAAGAGAAAGAACAAAATTGGACTAATCCAGAGATGTGTATAAAATCCTCATCTTTTGATCCGTCTAATAGATATATGACAGGATATGTTTTACTCGAATCAGGATGATAATTCGTCGGTAAATAGATATTTATATCCCGCGATTCATTAAGTATTTCTGAATAAAAGGATAAAGTTTCACCAATACTAAATGGTTTTATTTCTAAGTCTTGGGTAATTCCAGAAAACAGAAACAAACAAAGAATACATGTGTAGGAGAAATTTTTCATGTTTAAACGATTTGTCTTCCATGAAAATAATCAGTTCTTAGATGTTCTTGATGCCATGCAAGATTCTCTTTGGTAATCTTTCCAGCGGCTACTATATTAATTTCTGGGGAAGCTTCATGAATCATTGAATTAAGGATGACAATATTGTTTCTTGCAGGGCCGAGACCTCCTGAACTTAATATTTCACTTACCCCAACTTCTTTTAAAAACTTAATCGCTTCAAGTTTATCTTCTATGAGGTCAAATGCTTTATGAAAACAAACAGGAATATCTCCTATATTCTCCATTATACGCTTCAATGCTGAACGGTCTATGTTATGATCAGAATTTAAAGCTCCAAAAACAAATCCGTCGACCTCATACTCTTTAAAAGATTGTATAGAGTTAACCATAATCTTAAGGTCATTCTGGTCATAAACAAAATTACCAGATCGATTTCGAATCATGATTTTTATGGGAATGGATAACTGATCCTTGATTTTTAAAAACACCTTTAGATCTGGTGTTAAACCATCTAAGTCTAATCGACTACATAGTTCGATTCTATCTGCACCAAGTTGTGAGGCGCGAAGCGCTTCTTCAAATGTTTCGACACAAGCCTCGATTATCATTAAGCCACCAATGTACCAATGGCTTCGCCTTTTACTATGTTCAATAGATTGGCGTCTTGATTTATGTCAAAAACCACTATTGGGAGATTGTTTTCTTGACACATCGTAAAGGCAGTCATATCCATGATGTTTAAATTCTCAGAGATGACTTTTGCAAAACTTAAGGTGTCAAATTTGGTTGCGGTAGGATCTTTTTCTGGATCAGCAGAGTAGATGCCATCCACACGTGTTCCTTTAAGGATAACATCGGCATTTATTTCATTAGCTCTCAACGCTGCCGCAGAATCGGTGGTGAAATAAGGACTACCAGTTCCTGCAGAAAATATAACGACACGTCCTTTTTCTAAATGGCGTATGGCACGTCTTCTAATATATGGTTCTGCAATCTGTAACATCTCTACAGCCGAAATCAACCGAGTATACATACCATTGTTTTCGAGGGCGCCTTGTAGGGCTAATCCATTAATGCAAGTAGCAAGCATTCCCATATAATCCCCTTGTACGCGTTCAATACCACTTTCTTTAGCTTGTAAACCACGGTAAATATTGCCACCACCAATAACGATGGCTACTTCTACGCCTTGATCGACAATGCTTTTTATTTCTTGAGCATAGTGATGTAACATGCCGCTATCAATACCAAAAGACTGTTTCCCCATGAGGGATTCTCCACTTAACTTCAAAAGAACTCGTTTGTATTTCAAGCCCATGTTTTAATCATTTTTATGCAAAAAAAAGAGCGACTAAAAAGCCGCTCTAAAATAATTTATCCTAATTGAATATGCTTAAACCCAGTAACAGTTAATTCTGGATCTTTGCTTTTTAAGTAATCCGCAACAGACGACTTGCCATCTTTCACGAATGCTTGATTCAATAAGGTATTCTCTTTAAAGAATTTGTTCAATTTACCTGTAGCAATTCTTTCTAACATCTCTTCTGGCTTGCCTGCTTGTCTTGCTATTTCTTTTCCGATCTCGATCTCTTTCTGAACGATAGAAGGATCTACATCATCTTTATCGACACCTATTGGCTTCATAGCAGCCACTTGCATAGCCACATCTCTACCAGCATCAAAGAAATCATCTGAAGCTTTATTCAATCCAACAACAACTCCTGCTTTATTACCCATGTGGATGTAAGGGGCAACCATTGTCGCTTCGATTCTTTCGTATCCTGCTAATTCTATTTTCTCACCGATAACACCAGTTTGCTCAACTACTTTTTCTGCAATAGTGATGTCTCCAATGTTCAAAGCCATTAAACCATCTTTATCTGCAGGAAACTCGTTAAGAGCGATATCAGCAATAGATTTAGTTAAGTTGATGAAGTCTTGATTCTTAGCCACGAAATCTGTTTCGCAACTTAATCTTACAACCACACCTTTAGTTTTATCTCCATTAACCTGAGCGATAACCACACCTTCTTTAGCTTCTCTGTCAGCTCTTTTCTCAGTTAATTTCTGACCTTTCTTTCTTAAATGTTCGATTGCTTTTTCAAAATCCCCACCTGCTTCAGTAAGGGCTTTTTTACAATCCATCATTCCTGCTCCTGTCTGATCGCGTAATTTCTTTACGTCAGCAGCTGAAATTGTTACATTACTCATTTATGCGTTCCTTTATAATGGTTACTTAATTATGCTTTTGCAGCAGCTTCTTTTTGATTCTTAGCTGATTTTCTCTCTGCTAAACCTTCTTTAATCGCCGCCGTAATGTAGTTAGTAATTACCTCGATCGATTTAGAAGCATCATCATTAGCTGGGATAGGGAAGTCTACTTGGTTTGGATCTGAATTAGTATCTACCATACCGAAAGTGGTAATTCCTAATTTATGTGATTCAGCAATTGCAATGTGCTCATGCATAATATCTACGATAAATACAGCCGCAGGTAATCTTGTAAGGTGCTCAATACCACCTAACACTCTTTCCAACTTAGCTCTTTCTCTATCTAGAGTTAAACGCTCTTTCTTAGTAATGCTAGAGGCATTATTATCGGCAAGCATTTTTTCGATACTCTGCATTTTTTTGATAGATCGACGAATAGTCGAGAAGTTTGTCATCATACCTCCTAACCATCTTTCTGTGACGAAAGGCATATTTACACTTTTCGCAGCTTCACTAACGATCTGTCTAGCTTGTTTTTTTGTAGCGACAAACATGATCTTACGACCGCTTTTAGCAATTTGCTTCATCGCCGCTGCAGCAGACTCTAAACACTCTTGTGTTCTATTTAAGTCAATAATGTGAATCCCTTTTCTTTCCATGAAAATGTATGGGAGCATTTGTGGATTCCACTTACGCTTCATGTGTCCAAAGTGAACACCAGCATCCAATAAATCTTTATATGTAGGTTTGCTCATTGTATCTTGTTTTAAAAGTAATAGAAGTAAAAAGAGATTAACGTTTAGAGAACTGGAAGCTCTTTCTTGCCTTTGGCTTACCGTATTTCTTACGCTCGACCACTCTGGCATCTCTCATGAGATACTTCTTATCTTTTAATGGTTTTCTATAATCTTCACTGACTTGCGTCAATGCTCTTGAGATAGCCATACGAACCGCTTCCGCTTGTCCTTTAAAACCGCCTCCAGAAACATTCACTTTTGCATCAAACTCTCCTTCAACTCCCACAGTCGCAAAAGGATCAGTGATTGTGTTTTGTATATGCTTTTGAGGAAAATATTCTGTGTAGACTTTTCCGTTTACTGTGATCTCTCCACTTCCTTTTTTTAGGTAAACGCGAGCGATCGAAGCTTTTCTACGTCCTACTGTATTAATAACTTCCATTGATCTTAGAATTTAAATGGTTCAGGTTTTTGAGCTTTGTGTGGATGCTCCGTACCTGTGTAAAGGAATAATTTTTTGATTTGCTGACGACCAAGCTTGTTTTTAGGGATCATACCTCTAACTGCTTTTTCTAAAACGTCAAGAGGTTTTTTATCAAACATCTCTTGAGCTGTTCTAGATCTAAGACCACCCGTGTATCCGGTGTATCTTAAATAAGTCTTCGCTTGTAGTTTATTACCAGTAAAGACGACTTTATCAGCATTTAAAACTATAACATAATCACCGGTGTCAGCGTGAGGAGTATAAGATGGCTTATGCTTGCCTCTTAGAACGTTAGCAATGGAAGTCGCTAAACGTCCAACAACCATCCCTTCAGCATCCACAACATACCATTTCTTTGGTTCGTCTTCTTTACTGACTGACCGTGTTTTGTAACTTAATGTATTCACTGTTGTATACGTTTTCTTAAATAAAAAATGCAACCGCTGTTAAGCGGCTGCAAAAGTAGTATACATTTGAAGTTAAAACAAGGTTTTTAGCAAGAAATTTTACAATTCACCTTCATAACTCCTTGATAAACAGTTAAAATTTCGCACATTTTTTAAAAAAGCAGCAGATTTACTGGTCGCATAATGGACGAATATGGTCCATCGCTTTTGTAAATCCATGTTTAGCGGCGCTTTTCATATCCTCACAGGCCAAATCTTGTCTTTCGAGTTTCATGTGAGCATTGGCACGATTGTAATACGCTTCCGCAAAAGATTCATCCAATTCTATAGCTCGGCTAAAATCAATTCTGGCATTATCAAAGCGTTCAAGTTTTAAATTAGCGATTCCACGATTAGCAAAATGTTTTGGCTCCTCGGGTTCGATTTTTATCACCCGTGTGTAATCTGTCACAGCCTCCTCATAGTTTTTTAAAGTGTATGAGCACAAGGCTTTGTTTTTAATAGCGGATTCTTTCTCAGGATTTAGTTCGATAGTGCGTTCAAAATCCTCATTGGCGCCAACGTAATCTTTCAATTTTAATTTGGAGTAAGCGCGATAATAGATGGCGTCTTTGTGGTTCGACTTTTTTTCGAGAACCAAGGAAAAATCAGAAATGGCAGAATTGTAATTTTCTAACATCATATTGGCTCGTCCTCGAGATTGATACGCGTTAAATTTTGCAGGCTTTAGATTGATGCATTCATCTAAGTCAGCAATCGCTTTTTCGTAATCTTTTTCTTTAAGGTAGCATGATGCACGGTTGTAGTACGCATAATATTCCCCTTCACCTTGTCTGATGGCTTCGGTAAGATCACTTATGGCTGATGTGTATCTTTTGATTTTCATCATGGAAGTTCCTCGGTGCAGATAAGCCTTTGTCATACCTGGATCGAGTTTCAAAGTTCTCGAAAAACTGACTACGGCTTTGTCATAATCATTCATTTGCATTTGAGCATAACCCTTAAAAAGAAGTGCTTTGGCATTTCGAGGATCTAGTTTCGAGGCTTTGGTAAAGTCGGCAAGGGCTTTGCCGTAATTCTTTTTGGCTAGGTAGATGTTACCACGGTTATAGTATGCCTTTGTGTATTTAGGATCTATTTCGATGGCTTTGCCATAATAGGCGGCGGCGTTATCAAATTCTTTAGCATTGTAGGCTTCGACAGCTTCATTAAAATAAAGCATGGCCTTTTTATTGTCTGATTGACATTCGCCGGAAGGCAAAAAAGAAATAAAACACACACAAAGAAGTGATAGGTATACGCGCATATCCTTTAATTTTAGGGAATAACGAAGTGAATAAACTTAAGATTATTTATTTGTGTTTAAATATGCGTTAAATATTATGGACGCATGTGATATGGAAGAAGAGAATTTAAATAAAGACCCAAACGCCGCACAGCGAAAGAAAGATCATATTGATATGGCTTTTGCTTCTCATGTGGCTTCCGCCAAAGTAGATGATCGTTTTTATTACGA
>JAHDBE010000163.1 GCA_020630555.1 Saprospiraceae bacterium | reverse complement strand
TGAGCTCCAGCAATGTAAACATTATATCCACTGGCAGGATGAGCGGTTACGGCATAAAATTGCGTGACATTGTATCCTTTATTTTTAGGATAAAATTGGGGCATGGACCCCATAGCGTTTGGCGTATAGTAAATACCACCGTCATTGCCGACAAGCAATTTATTACCGTCGATAAAACATAAAGCATGTTGATCCGCATGCACATATTGCATTCCTCCAGAACCTGACCATTGTGTTAATTGCGTCCAACTGGCCCCACCATTAATTGTTCTTAAAACATCTATCCCGCCGATGTAAACTTGATCCTTATTCGCAGGATTCACGGCGACAGATAAATTATACCATGCTTGTGTTCGGGCAAAATTGGTCATTCCCAAGGCCGCTGGGTTTGCGATGGCCGTCCATGTATCTCCACCATTCATTGACTTATAAATACCCATGCAGGCACTCGTTAATGCATCTTCAAAAAGTGCGTAAAGTCGATTTTCATCGTTTGGTGCCGTGGCGATTTCTATTCTATTGTAACCCGCACCAGGAAGCCCCGTACTCAACTTAGACCACGTGACGCCATCGTCAGTAGATCGATAAATTCCGTCAGATTCAAATATGCCAATTGATGCAAAGAGATCACCATTGCTGGACATTTCTAAATCGTTGGCTTTATTAGAAAAAGACCCTTGATTTGTACCTAGAACTTTTGTCCAACTCAGGCCATCATTTGTGGATCTGTGTATACCGTCAAATGTAGACACTAACAAAGTACCATTGTCGGTAACAAGGAGCCTCTGAATGTATTCAAAAGAGGAAGAACTTGTGGAAGAAAGATAAGTCCAATTATTACCAGCGTCTGATGATTTCCAGATTCCCATACCGGGAACCGCGTTGTCCTCAAAGTATCCTTCTCCAGTTCCGAAATACATGACATGAGGATTCGTTGGATCTTGAGTCAAAGCACAAATCGACAAACTTCCGAAAAAGTCGTTTACATTTTGCCAGGCTGGATCAGAAGCCGTAATATCATTTGTTTTCCATAAACCTCCTGAAACTCCAGCGGCAAATACAGTTTTTCCAGAAGGATCGGATTTATCCACTAGGATCGCTCGTGTCCTCCCTCCAACGTTGTTTGGCCCTCGTTCATTCCAAGAGAGATTTAGAGAAGAGTTTCTATTTTGGGGATTTTGCTCAATTGATTTAAGGGATGCTTTACTTTCGATCAGATTACGACGAGGCACAATTCCTGTAGCGTAATCCATGGTCATCATAAACTCTTGTGACATAGCCGCATCAATTCGGTCCTTCTTTGGAACCTTATGTGGCTTGCTTGATTCCTTAACGGAAGAACCATCAAGAAACAAACTAATCGCTAAAGTAAATATGACCGTTTGAATTAACAGTCTCATAATAACACCCATTTATTGGTGTTATAAAAAACAAGAAGCATGCCATATATTAAATATTTTCTTAATATGTTGTTTTGACTTTCGTCAATGTTGCTTTTGTTTTCTATTCTATATTTGTGGTATGAAGTTGAATTTAGACGTATTGCGGCCCTCAAAAAAAGAATGGATTGATGCGGTTATGGCAGACTTTCCATCATTTTTACAAGATCATGCAGATTGCGAGCGTAAAGCTTCGGCGATGGCCATGAGTATGGTAGCGAAGTATCCTGATCGTTTAGAAATTATTCCAGAACTGATAGAAACTGGTGTCGAAGAATTGGAGCATTTTCAAATGGTTTATAAAATCATGGAAGAGCAAGGGATCCAACTTGCACATAAAATCCCCGAGGACAAGTATGTCAAGCAGTTAATAAAATTATGTCATTCAGGAAGGGAAGAACGCTTCTTAGATAAATTATTGATCGCCTCTGTGGTTGAAACGCGTGGAGCCGAAAGATTCAAGCTAGTCGCAGAAGCACAAACGGATGAGGCGCTTCAAAAATTCTATAAAATGCTTTGGACCAGCGAAGCAAAACATGGACACATATATGTAAAGATGGCCTTAAATTATTTTCCTAAGGATCAAGTGTATGAAAGACTCGCGTGGTGGATTGATCGCGAAGCAGAAATTTTGGATGGTTTAGAAATCAGATCGGCACTTCACTAACTAACATCCTTCTTTTCCGAATTGTCCTGACAATTTGAAATGAAACTGCTGTTTTACTGGCACCCCATATTTGGTTAAAGCGGGTTTCCAAGTTGTCATGGATAGAACCGTTTTTTTTAGTAAAGAATCCAAAGCATAATGTTGAGAATCTTTTATGATTTTAAAATCCTTTAATTTTCCTTTTTCATCTACGACAAAAGAAAACTCGCAACTGGCATCTACCTGTATTTCGGATTCTTTGAGTTTAAAAAGCACATATCTTTCCGGAATACTCGTAAAGAACTCTTCAGAGAGAAATGCAGATTTATATGGCATTATGCTAGTGACATAATTAATCGTTCTTTTCTCCTCTTTTCTATTGATCGGGTTACGATATACATAATCAAGCTCAAGACGAATCTGAGAACCATAAGGTAATTGATTGACGACCTTTTTTTGATGGTCATTAAACAGAAACCCTTTTGATCTAATAACCTGATCCACACCATCCACACTCACATACATTCTTTGTTCTTGAATGGTTGTATCATTAATCCATGATATAGGAAACTCAGAATTAAGATCTGAGATGTCGGATGCACTCATTAGTGCTTTTTTACTAACAGGGTTCTTATCGAATTTATATAAATCGTAAAATTCTTTCTGTCCATAACTAGAATAAACAAATACAATACATACTAGAAGAATAAATCGATATTTCATACGTGTTAAGATATGCAGATTTAAGAAAACAAAGACTTATTATACCTAACAATAAATCTTTGCTCCTTACTCTACAATTAATTTCTCTGTTGTTTTTATAAATCCCTTTGCATCAACACACTGTACCAAATAAACTCCTTGTTTTAAGTTTAAATCATGACTATTAATCTTAACAACAGATTCATTATTTGTAAAGTCCAATCTGGTCACATATTTCCCCATAACATCAGTCAAAACCAAAGATTTATAATGATTAGAATTGGGAAGTTCAACATATATATCACCAGAACTAGGATTAGGATATATTTTTAATCGTTCCTCTGAGATGAGATCATCTTTGGTATTCGTGCCGACATTTATAATCCTTAAACAGTAGTCTTCTACTTCGCCATCTCCCCAACCTCCTAAATCACAAGGTCCATTTATTACATTATCAATACCCATCATAATTCGAATGCGTGTTAAACCAATATATGCCGTTTCTGGTATAGTTACGGAAGATGTCACAGTACTTGAGGTGTTGATTTCATTGATAACTTGTTCGTCACCTGAGAATATCCCATTTCCATCGAAATCTATCCAAGCGCTGAAAAACGAACTATTATTTTGCGCTGGGAAACCTGGTTCTATTTCGATTGTAACTTCTTTTCCCAATTCTACTTCAATACCATTTGGGTCTTGAAAATTAAAATAGCCCTGAAAATCATCGCTGACACCTGAGAGGTTTTCATACTCACCTATTCTAACGCGATTTATGTATCCGTTTAAGGGATATACAGGGTTATCCAGATCACAGTACTCTATGTCCATACATGCCCCACATCCTTTTGTTCTAAAACCGATGATGTCTGAATAAATTTCCAATGACTCCTCACAACTGGTCAAAAGTCTAAATTCATATTCAGTACAAGGTGAAAGATCACCTAAGACATATACCGCCTGAGGCTGGGAAGAAACATTCCAAGCTTCCTCTCCTAGCTCTCTCCACTCAAACTGCGTCGTGGAACCTGTCGGGCTATTGACCCAAAGTATATTTGCGGAAGTTTCGTCGACACTCGTGACATTTAGTTTTGCAGTAGGAATACACCCCACATCATCTAGATCGAACTTCCACATTCCGTTTTCGTTTTGATTTTCTCTCAATCCACCGAAATAATAAAGCTCGCTATCAATAATAAAGGATGAACATGCCCATCGACTCATTTCTTGATCAAACGGCAAATCAAACCAAGCGTCTAAATCTACATCATACATTAAAAAATGATGATCAAATAAGTCGTCGTGATCACTTGCGTCTCCAGATAACACAAAACCATTTTTTTCATAACTAAACTGTGTCCCTGCTACTCTACCTCCTGGAAAGTTATCCACTGGAGACCACTCTTCGTTTTCGATATCCCATTTAGACCAGGTATCTCTATGACCGCCACCGACATAAATAAAACCTTCTATCCCAAATTGAAATGGATGATGACGTCTTTCTCCGGGTATATCCTCTTTTTGCTCCCACTCCATAGTCTCAAAATCAAAAACCCACCAGTCCTTTATGTCCATACCATCGGCTGTGCCGCTACCCATAAATATCTTATTGTCATGTGCCACAAAGGCCGGATGGGCTCTCCATTGCCCTGGGCATTCAGGCAGTTCAGTAAAGCTATCTGTATCCGGATCGTATTCCCATAAGTCTTTTCGATCATAACCGAAACCGAAATAGTATTTACCATTCATGTCATCACCAATCGACACTTCCCTTGGAGGACCAGGAACAAAACCTAAATCTGTCCATTGATCCGTCAAAGGATCATATGACCAGTATTTATTTTTAAAATCTGTTCCTGAATCAACTGGTGTACCCTGAATAATATACGCCTTACCGTTATGACCGAATCCGTTTGAATGGTGATCAACAAAAGGAACATCATTCAATGGAGTCCATTGGGCGCTTAAACTAAAGCTGAGTATTAAAAAGGCTATAAATACTAATCGTTTATTCATTCTATTTTGTTTAGCGAAATACCACATAGTCAATTTCAGTCACTGAATTTACTACTTATCTCATCTCTTTCGGTACTCTAAGACACTACTCCTTAGCGACATTATGTCCAGCTTTATTTTTATCTATGTTTCGTAAACTCATCAGTAGTTCAAACTCCTCCTTTTTTGTACTTGTATTATTTTTCAACAAAAAATTAGCGACTTGTCTGCACTCACTATTTGGATAATAATTATCTCTGCTAAAATGTAAGTACTTCATAAATCGGAATGCATTCATCCATTGATAAAAGCGTTTTTGAAAACTTTCAAATCGGTTTGAGTTTGATTTGATGGATTTAAGTGCAATCACAAAATCTTGAGTCTCTAAAAATTGTCGCAGCACTTCTGGATAATGCGTTATATCGATCGACGTACTCTCGAATAATTTCGGCAGTTCATCCACTAAAATTTTAAAATCAAGATAGGACTGAACCGCATAACTTGAAAACTCTGGTTTGGTCTCCTCTTTTAATCCCATCATAGCACGACCCGTTCCGAACGGAACTCGATCTGATTCTCGTGCAGAGGGATATACAGTACAATTTGTCAAATCTGAAAACCGCTGATCTTCAATAAATTTCTGAAGAAAGTAGAAGTCCTCCCCAGCTTTGCGTTTGTTCATCCCTCCTTTTAAAACATATTCATTGCTCCTAACGGCCATACTACTACCAATAGTTTGGTAAGCAAAAGGAAGACCTATATATCTCTTCATATTTACGTAGCATCGCAGATGCAATTCGTAAGAAATGATGGCTTTTTTTTGTTGCGAATTTAGATCGTTTAGTGGATGTTCAAAATAGATACTAGCTCCTGAGACCTTAGGAAATGATTTAAAATGATCAAGAGTAGATTCTAAGAAGTTGGGCGAACAACGGGCATCGGCATCGAAAGCTGCAATCACTCCATTCTTTTTCTGTTTAAAAAACCTGTAGGCTGCTTCATCCATACCTACTTTTCTTGCTAGGCCCACTCCTGCGATTTTGTGCGGAAGATCTTCAAGTAGAATAGGTATTATCGTATGTGAGTCTGAATTTTGATACTTAGCAAGTATACTCTCATACTGACTTGTAGAGAAGCTTTTTATTTCGTCCGTATCGCTTTCGCGAAAGTTTATGACGACAATAATTTCTACTTTGAAACTTGCATTTAGTTGAAGCAAAAAATCAAGAGTCTCTAACAAGCCTTCTTCTTTATAACTCGGCAGAACTACCCTCAGTTCGACTTCCGGATCCGATGGCACATCGCTCCACGGACACTTTAAGTAGGTGCGCCTTTCAAAGTACTTCTGCATATCCAAATTTACGCTTTTCAATTTCAGTAAATTAGCACCTAGATGAATCTCATTTGTACAAATTATATTGGCCCTGTCAACTACTACTCTGCCTTACTAAATGGTTATAATTTCCTTATCGAAGCCCATGAGAATTATCAAAAACGGAGTATCCGGAATAGAATGACATGCTTAGGAGCTAACGGTGTAAAATGCCTTTCAATCCCATTAAAAAAAGGAAAGAATAATCAGTTGGCAATTAGCGAGGTCGAAATCAGTTATGATGAAGATTGGATCGACCAACATCTCAGTACCTTATTGTCCGCTTATGGTAAAAGTGCTTACTTTCATCATTACCATGACCAATTGTCCCAACTACTCCAGACCAAGGAAAGTCATCTAATTCAACTCAATACCCATATCGAAAACTGGATAAGGGATAGTTTATTTTTGACGAAAGTCGAAAAAACAAAAAATTATACACGAGATATAGACGGCCTAGATTGGAGAATTTCGAAAATATATGATATTCCAGAGCTGAGGATTAGACGTTATCCACAGGTATTCGAGCACAAGTTTGGCTTCACAG
>JAHDBE010000162.1:4591-6737 GCA_020630555.1 Saprospiraceae bacterium | reverse complement strand
AATTGTACCTACCCCATTTCCGAAATGGCTCAGGATGCATGTTATTCTGGAACAAGCATTGTAATATCTAGTGCCAATTCAAACAATAATATCCCCTTAGATATATTCGACTCCTCCAATAATATTATCTGCACAATAAATGCTAATGGAAATGATCTTGGATTAGTAGAAGTAGACGTATTTTTATCCTCCGTTATACGAACAGCAACTTTCCCATATATTAATAGAGATATAACAATTACTCCTGAATTCCAACCTACTACTCCTGTAACAGTTAGAATATATTACACTAATACCGAATTAGCAGAATTAAGTGTAAGTGATCCTACCGTAAGTAGTCAAGCAGATTTAGATTTTACCAAAACATCTCAAAATTGTTCGGGAGCATTTAGTGGTACTGGAACTTTTGTTGTACATAGTGACCATGGTACTTACGGAAATGGTGGCGATGTTTATTTAGAATCAAATTTTTCAAGCTTCTCTACTTTTTATGCTCATGGAAATCAACAAGCATTACCAGTATATTTTAATGAATTTAAGGGACGAAAACTTAATTCTAACGTAGTCTTAAGTTGGGTTACTTCGTCTGAACTTAATAACGAACGATTTATCATAGAACATTCAACAGACTTTTCCAACTTTAACGAAATTGGAGTAATACAAGGCAACGGAACAACAAACACCCAAAACAATTACAATTTCACTCATTTTAATCCATCTCAAAAAAGTAATTATTATAGACTTAAACAGGTCGATTATGATGGAGGGTTTAGTTACTCAAATATCGTTTTCGTTCTATTAAATTCTAATGATATTCAGATTTCTCCTAATCCATTTGACTCATTCATAGTTCTGGAATTAGAGAATGAAAATGAATCGCCCGTTCGAATTAGAGATAATCAAGGAAAAGTAATTTTGGAGACCAAAGTTGCAGGAAGACAAACGATAGATACTTCTTCCCTACCCTCAGGAATATATTTCTTAGAATCTATTAAACAGGGTGAACTAAAAAATTCAAAATTGATCAAACTTTAGAGTCTAATCATTATAGAACTCAATGACCGACGGAAAATGTCGGTCATTTTCTTTTTACCAATGGTTTAGGATTTTACTATCACCTAGTTTAAAAAAATGAAACATGACTTAAATAGTCCTAGTACCTAATTAAACCGTTTTGAACAAACAGAGATTTAACTCTAGTTGGTGTCTATTATTCCTCCGTTAATCCCTATTTTTCGGGCTGCAAAATGAGCATTATGGCAGCCACGGCAATTTCTTATTCTAAAGGAAAACTTTCGAAGGCATTTTTAAAAAATATGTATTCTCGGATACTGACACCTCGAATGATTGAGGAGAAAATGCTAATTCTTTTACGTCAGGGCAAAATCAGTAAATGGTTTGCAGGTATAGGACAGGAGGCTATCGCTGTAGGGGCTACTATGGCTTTGGAAAATGATGAAATGATTTTCCCTATGCACAGAAATTTAGGAGTATTCACAACACGCGATATTCCTTTATTCCGGCTTTTTACTCAATGGCAAGGCAAGGCCTCGGGATTCACTAATGGTCGCGATCGATCATTTCATTTCGGTGCCCCCGAGTATAATATAGTCGGAATGATCTCTCATTTAGGCCCACAACTTTCTTTAGCAGCTGGAGTTTCTTTAGCCCACAAACTAAAAGGAGAAAAGAAAATTAGTTTAGCTTTTACAGGAGAGGGAGGTACGAGTGAAGGTGAATTTCATGAAGCCTTAAATGTGGCAGCTGTGTGGAAGCTACCCACAATATTTTTAGTTGAAAACAACGGCTATGGTTTATCCACTCCAGTTGCCGAGCAATTTGCTTGCGAAAGCATCGCTGATAAAGGTATCGGCTATGGCATGCAGTCAATAAGTATTGATGGAAATAATATCCTCGAGGTATATAATACGATTCAAAGCATCGCTAAGAAGATTCGTAAAAAACCAGAGCCCTGGTTAGTTGAATGCAGAACTTTTCGAATGAGAGGTCATGAAGAAGCCAGTGGAACTAAATATGTCCCTAAAAAACTTATGGACCAATGGGCAAAAAAAGATCCCGTATCCAATTTCCAAAACTACCTACTCGAACAGGGAATTATTGACGAAAGTCACATAGAAAAATTGCG
>JAHDBE010000162.1:0-4491 GCA_020630555.1 Saprospiraceae bacterium | reverse complement strand
GCTATTGACGATCCAAATCCAGTGATGTACTTCGAACATAAGGCTATGTATCGCCAACTCACCGATGCAGTCCCTTCTAATTATTTTACTACTCCTATCGGTAAAGCTGTAGTATGTGATGAAGGATCCGAATTGACCATTGTCACTTACGGACTAGGTGTCATTTGGGCTAAAAAGCTCAAGGAGGAAACTGGTTATGACATCGAAATTGTGGATTTAAGAACTCTTGCTCCATTAGATTATGAAACCGTAGAGGAGTCGATTAAAAAAACAAATCGTGTGATCGTCTTACATGAGGATAGTGTTTTTGGAGGATTGGGTGGAGAGATCAGCGCACATGTGGCAGAGCATCTTTTCGAACATCTCGATGCGCCAGTTAAACGCGTGGGTAGTTTAGATACACCTGTGCCTTTCGCGAAAGCTTTAGAAGAAAAGTATATGCCGGTCCAAAGATTATATGAGGCCGTGGAAGACATATTAAGTTATTAATTTGGGCGTGACCCTTCCTACGTCAGGGTCGGTCCATTACAGGGTTCGCTTTTCGCTCCGTCCTTCGGACCAAGCCTTTCATGCACCTCACGCTTGCTAACAATGTTGCCTAAAACTTAATTTTAAACCTGATCTGTAACGACCTTATAAGTCGGATCTTCTATGACGTTTACATCAATGATGTCATCTGCATTTTGAAGAAGTCTACGGCAATCTTTGCTAAGGTGCTTGAGGTGAACTTTCTTCCCGACTTTATGATATCGCTCTGTAATTTTATTTAAGGTTTCTATCGCTGACATGTCTACTACCCTACTCTCTTTAAAATCAATGACCACATTTTCTGGATCGTTTAATACATCGAACTTCGAATTAAAAACAGCTGTCGATCCAAAAAATAAAGGACCATACATTTCGTAATACTTTGCCCCATTATCCCCTATTCTTTTACGGGCCCTAATTCGTGTTGCATTATCCCATGCAAATACCAAAGCACTAATGATCACACCTAATATAACCGCTAGGGCCAGGTTATGTAAAAACACAGTAACCAATGTGACCATAACCATGACAAAAATATCCGAGTTTGGCATGCGCTTGAAGGTTCTAAAACTCGCCCATTCAAAAGTTCCTATCGAAACCATAATCATTAACCCTGTTAAAGCTGCCATAGGAACCTTCTCAATTAATCCCGATCCAAACATCACAAATATGAGGAGCATTACCGAGGCCACTATCCCTGACAATCTAGCTCGAGCACCATTTGAAACATTAATCAAACTTTGCCCAATCATTGCGCAACCACCCATTCCAGAAAATACACCAGACATCATATTTGCAATACCTTGGGCAATGGCCTCTTTATTCCCTCTACCCCTGGTTTCCGTAATTTCGTCAACGATATTTAAGGTTAATAAACTCTCTATTAAACCTACACCTGCTACAATGGCTGCATAAGGAAAAATAACTTTCAGCGTTTCAAAAGTTAAAGGTATCTCGGGAATATGAAACGGCGGAAAGCCTCCTTGAATGGATGCCATATCACCAACTGTTTTTGTGTCTATGGCAAAAAAAGTAACGATCCCAAAAATTGTCAAGATCGCTGCTAAAGAAGCTGGTATGACTTTAGTCACCTTAGGTAATCCCCAAATAATAAACATCGTCAATAAAACCAAACCCAATAAAACAAATAAAGAATGGCCTGTAAGCCAAGCTCCTGATGGATCTTTAAATTGATCCAACTGAGACATAAATATTATAATTGCAAGACCATTAACAAATCCAAATATTACTGGATGTGGTACCAACCTAATTAATTTACCTAATCTTAAAAATCCTGCAGACACTTGAATAATACCAGCTAAAACAACCGTAGCAAAAACATATTCGATACCATGAGATTTAGCTAAAGCAACGATAACCACTGCCACAGCGCCCGTTGCACCAGATATCATTCCTGGACGGCCCCCTAATACAGACGTGACTAATCCCATCATAAAAGCAGCATAAAGTCCTGTTAAAGGACTTAAGCCCGCAATCATTGCAAACGCTACGGCTTCTGGGACTAAGGCGAGCGCAACAGTTAAACCAGATAAGACCTCTGTCTTGTAATCTACCTTTTGGGTTAAATCAAAAAGATTAAAGTACTTCTTCATACGTATAAACGATATATTTCATTCGTCGGATGATCGACGTCTTATTTATTAAAAAGATTTAAGTTGAAGTAGACTCTACTAGAAATTAGAGTATTAAAGATTTTATCTGTAGAGTTAATGAATTTTTAAAAAAGGATGCAAGAGTACTCCTTTTACAGGAGATATACAATGTATTTCCATTAATATATTTCAGCTTTTAAATACTAATTAATTCAAAGGTTTTAGGATTCCAAATCCGCTCCTTTTCGATTGGCCTTATACCGTCCCTTCCCAAATTTTGTCCCGTTAAACTCAGTGACTCCTTTCAATTTCTTTCTTTCCTGATCGGGCAACTGATTAAAGTCTTTGCATTTACTCGAACAGGTTCCTTCGTAATCAGATGCGCAATCTCGGCACTGGATAAATAAAATGTGACAAGCGTCATTGGCACAATTGACATGAGAATCGCATGGTTTTCCGCACTGATGGCATTTAGATATCACATCCTCCGAAATTCGTTCACCCATGCGTTCGTCAAACACAAAGTTCTTTCCAATAAACTTATTTTCTAAACCCTGCTTTTCCGCTTGACGCGCATATTCTATTATGCCTCCTTCTAATTGGTAAACCTTTTCAAACCCTCGATGCTTAAAGTAAGCACTCGCTTTCTCACAGCGAATACCTCCCGTACAATACATTACTATATTCTTATCTCGATGCGGCTCTAAGATGCTTTCCACTATGGGAAGCGACTCTCTAAATGTTTCGACATCAGGAGTAATCGCATTTTCAAAATGCCCTACTTCGGATTCGTAATGATTACGCATATCAATGACAACAGTATCTTCCTGAGATGTCAATTCATTAAAGGATTTAGCATCCAAGTGTACCCCCTTATTGGTTACATCAAAGCTGGAATCGTCCAACCCATCTGCTACAATTTTTGGTCTTACCTTGATAATTAATTTAATAAAAGATTTACCGTCATCTTCTATCGCAATATTCTGCCGATTGTCTGCTAGAAAGGTGATCGAAGACATCACTTTTTGGAACTGATCCCACTGAGAGTTGGGAACTGATATCTGGCCATTTATTCCTTCCGTAGCCACATATATTCGTCCCAAAACTCCACACTCATCAAGAAGCAGATAAAAATGATCTCTAAAAAATTGAGGGTTCGGAAGCTTATAGTACCGATAGAAAGATAAGGTTGTACGTTCTTCCTTTGAATGTAATAATTGTTCCTTGAGGACACGACGGTCCACCCGGTTGAATAATTTTTTCATGACGCAATTGCAGTTTACGTTGAATAAACCACAAAGATACTATTGTTTTACAAGCTTCTTACTGTAAGTTTTATTGTCAACATAAGCGGTTAAAACATAGAAGCCAGAGGCCAACTCGGACATCCATAAATCGATGCGTGTCTTATTATTTGAGTTGAAGTTTTTCAAAACCTTACCGTTAAGATCGGATAGTGTAAAATCAATCTTGGAGAACGATGGATCGATTAAAATGCTAGCCTGATTAGAAATTGGATTTGGAAAAACTTGAAAAACCTCAGTGTCCTCAATATTGTCCACAGAACTTACATAATCCATCGCCATCTCCACAGCTGATAAGGCATTTATCCTACCCCATCCGTACACTGGATTAGGTATCTCTTCACCCGAAATACCATGGCATTCTTCATCCGTCGTGCGAGGCACAGCGGTCATTTCTAATATAGTTTCTATAGCTTCGACATCTCCAGCGATTGACGGATTTGAAGAGACCATAAGTGCTACTGTAGCTGCCACATGAGGCCCAGCCATACTTGTTCCACTCCAAGTACCAAATTGGTTATTTAGTCGAATGGATCTTACCGCAACACCTGGAGCAGACACGTTGGGTTTCATTAAAAAACTTGAGTCCACAGTTACCAATCCTCGACTACTAAAATTAGCTATGGTGTCATTTTCTGCAGTGGCACCGATCGTAAAACTATTTTGAAATATGGCCGCAGGTGAACTTATAGATCCGCACCCATTTCCTCCACTGTTTCCAGCCGAAACGACTACGACAACTCCAGAAGCTTTTAAATTATCTACTGCTGTTTCCAATACATGCCAATTGGTCTCGTTACATCCTTCCATTGGTGGGCATGCCCAACTATTATTAATGACATGAGGCGCTTTTGAAGGATCCGCATTTTCTCCATTTAAATCCGTTGGAGCCAAAAACCATTCGAAGCACTCGAGATAAGTACTGGGTTTTCCATAACCACGTTCCATATTTCTACACGCAATCCATTTGGCTTCGGGAGCTACACCTATTTTATTTTCTTCATCTTCACCTACCATTGTACCCATTGTGTGTGATCCGTGTCCAT
>JAHDBE010000161.1 GCA_020630555.1 Saprospiraceae bacterium | reverse complement strand
GTACGTTTGTAACGTGGATGAAAACTCCGTATTAGCGGGTAATAAACATACTAAGCAGTTTGCAGAATTAGTGGCAAATGAAAATGCTGAAGTCATTTTGATATGTGCTGGAATTGAAGCTGAAATTGCGGAGTTGGATACTCTCGAAGAACGTATGGAGTTTGTTTCAGAAATGGGATTAACTGAGCCTGGTGTTAATCGAGTGATTAGGGCCGCATATACTCTACTCCAATTAATCACTTATTTCACCGCTGGAGAAAAAGAAGTTAGAGCTTGGACTGTAATGGAGGGCTCGAAAGCTCCTCAAGCTGCAGGGGTTATCCATACGGATTTTGAAAAAGGATTTATTCGTGCTGAGGTGATAAAATATGCTGATTATTTAGAACACAAATCGGAAGCAGCTATTAAGGAAGCCGGAAAATTAAAAATCGAAGGAAAAGAGTACGTTGTCGAAGACGGAGACGTGATGCATTTTAGATTTAATGTGTAAAATCTTTTCTCCTTATGTAAATTTCTTTCTGGACTGAAGCGACAATTTTGTTATGCTCGTCAAGGACATCCGCATCAAACTGATAGGTTTTTTTTCCAAGGGTATCCACTTCCTTCCTCATTTGCACCAATTTTTCTTGGGGTATAAAGTACCTACCGGTTACTTTTCCTTTACCTGGACGTTTAAACTTTATGGAAGCCGCTTTATCCCAAATTATATAGTCATCTCCAAAATGAAAATAAACGATGAAGACGAAAAACGGATCAGTCATGGCATAAAGGGACCCTCCAAAATGAGTACCGTAAACATTACGATTAAACCATCTGAGCTTCATCGAAACGATCATCTCAGTACGTTCATTATTAATGGACTCCAACTTGATACCGGCACCGATATAAGGAGGATACCAATTGAGAAGTTTAGGGGTTTTGTAAAACCACTTCTTACGACTCATCATTCATCTTATGCATAAGATAAGCCTTTATAAATGGCTGTAAATCACCATTTAATACATTGTCTGGATTACGAGTTTCGTGTTTTGATCGATGGTCTTTCACTCGTCTGTCATCAAGTACATATGAGCGAATCTGGCTACCCCATTCATTTTTCATTTTCTGAGCTTCCACGGCATTTTTCTCTTGCATTTGCCTTTCAATCTCCTTTTGATAGAGCCTCGATTTAAGCATTTGAATGGCCTTTTCTCTATTCAGGTGTTGAGATCTTTCCTGTTGGCATTCCACGACGATTCCAGATGGAAGGTGCCTTACACGCACCGCTGATTCCGTTTTATTGACATGTTGCCCTCCAGCCCCACTCGCTCGAAAAGTATCCCAATCTAGGTCGGAGGGATTTACCTCTATTTCTATACTTGAATCAACTAATGGATGAACGAAAACAGATGCAAACGATGTCATTCTCTTTCCTTGTGCATTAAAAGGACTCACCCTAACAAGTCTGTGTACACCATTTTCACCTTTCAGGTAACCATATGCAAAATCACCAGCAATTTCTAATTCAGCGGATTTTATACCAGCCACATCTCCAGCAACCCTGTTTAACTCCGAAACTTTAAAGCTATTTTTTTCACCGTACATGACATACATTCTGTATATCATCTCAGCCCAATCACAGGCCTCCGTGCCCCCAGCCCCAGCGTTGATTTCTAGGACACAACTAAGCTCGTCTTCTTTCCTATTTAGGGTAGATTTAAATTCTACATCCTCTAATACGGCAAGACTCTCTTCGTATTTAGCATCAAGCTCCTCTTCGGTGGCTTCTCCTTCTTTAAAAAATTCATAAAGGACATCTAGATCATCCAGATGTTCTTTAATGGAATTAAACTCGCCAATCCAATGCTTGTGTACTTTGATTTCTTTCATGATTAATTCTGCATTGGTAGAATTATTCCAGAAATCAGGATCAAGAGTAATTTGTTCTTTTTCTTCTAATTCTTGAGTTCGTCGATCGACGTCAAAGATACCTCCTTATCAATGTCAACCGCTCCTTAAGCTCCTTTAACTGCTCAATGGTCATTGCCCTGCGTTTATTTATTTAGCACTAAGAAATTCTACATAAAAAACTAGATCTTCTCCAGGACCGATTGAGCCTCTTCCCGACTGTCCGTAAGCCAGATCTGACGGTACAAAGAAGGTGGCGTCTGTTCCTGGTCTAATTTCTGCAAATCCGATATCCCAACCTTGGATAACACTTCTTTTTCCTAAAGGAAATGAGAATGGTCGACCTGCTCTATAAGAGTTATCAAACATTTCACCAGTGTTTTTAAAAACGCCGTAATAATGAGCAGTTATATTTTGCCCTTGTTCGGCTTTTTTTCCACCTCCTGAATTATGAATAACATATTCTAAACCCGATTCGTGTTTAATGAGAATCTCATCGAGTTGGCCAGATTTATATCTATTTAAAATATCAGCAACAAAAATTCCCTTTTCCTCTCCAAGACCTTTCAATCTCTCTTTCTCTTCTTCCATTCGTTTTTGCTGATCCTCTTGTCTTGCTTTAAATTCATCTTCCGTAACCACTTCGATGACGACTATATCATAAACCACACCTGTTTCTCCCTCAATTTCAGCTGGTGGGTTCGGGATTGAATCTCTAGGGATATAAAGATGGATACTATCCCCCTCCGTTACATCAGACAATAAATCTATGATAGGATTAGGGCGTTGTACCGGTACTTTCTCGAATGGAATTTGAATAACTGGTTTGTTATCTACATTCTTCATGTCTTGGAGAACAGTCCCATCGTGTTTTTTAATTTGCATCTCGAAGAAAACGAATTCTCCTGGTTTAGGGGATTTACCGTCGCCAGCTAAATGCACATCATATTCATAACCTGTAGATGTCGTTTTCTTGGCACCTGAATCCTTACATGAGAAGAGGACTACAGATATAGATAATAGCCCTAAATAGAATATATTTTTCATTATGTATTTTTTAATTAACCGAAGCTTTAATGTAATTCGGTAAAACCTCTTTAAATCTATTAATTATATCTTCTAATTTGGCGTAAGCCGCTCCTCCCGCCGCATTTTTATGACCTCCGCCGTTAAAATTATCTGAAGCCAATTTATTCACTGCTATATCCCCTTTTGACCTTAAACTGAGCTTTATAATTGTGGGTTGCTCTCGAATGAAAGCAGCTACCTTTATTCCGTCAATCATTAAAATATGATTAACGATACCCTCAGTATCTCCTCTACCTATATTAAAATCTATATAATCCTGTTTAGTCAAATGTATGATACCCGTACTGTACTCATGCAGGATCTCCATTCTGTTTGCTAAAACATGACCGAGTAACCGTAATTGTGAGTCTGTTGTAGATTTTATCGTTTAGAGTGTAGTCGTCGACTCCAACTTGTTTTAAAAATGAGGCTACGCGATATGTGTTTGAATTTGTAGCGTATTTAAAGGACCCCGTATCTGTGATCATTCCTGTAAACAGGCTTTCGCCAATGTAGACATCAATTTTAGAAGTCTGCTCGAGATCTTCTATAAAATCAAATACCATTTCGCAGGTTGAACTTGACGCGGGATTAGAAAAAGTATAATCTGCAATCTGATCTGGATCTAAGTGATGGTCAATCATAATTTTAGTCGCCGATGTTCCAGATATCTTATCCCCGAGTTTATCGATTCGGTCATAACCATTAAAATCTAAAAAGAAAATTACTGTCGCGCGATCGATTAAGGCGTCTGATTCATCCTGCTTTATATCGTAAATTAAGGTCTTATCGGCTTTCGCCAAAAAACCATAAATCGAGGGAAACTCACTTGGCAAAATTACATTTACTAAATGTCCGTCTTTTTCAAGAAACAACCTTAAAGCCAGACTGCTCCCTAATGCATCACCATCAGGATTTCTATGCGAGACGATCACCACATTTTGAGGTATGGTGAGTAATTGTTTTATGTTTTGGATATCAGACATTAAGCGGTCGCAAAATTGACTAAAATTAAAGACATATCAAAAAAATCTATAAGGTGTTCGAAGGACAGTTAGATCATTTATTACCTTTGCAGCAAATTTTCAAATCAGATTTAAAAAACTAAAAATATCTAAAGACATGTCAGGTAATAAGACTTTCACAATGATCAAACCGGATGCTGTAAAGGGAGGCCATATCGGAGCAATTCTTGAGCAGATTTGTGGAGCTGGTTTTAGAATAGTAGCTATGAAGTACACAAAACTTTCCGCTGAAAAAGCTGGTGAGTTTTACGAAGTACATAAAGAACGACCATTTTATGGGGAGTTGGTAGAATTTATGTCTTCTGGACCTATTGTAGCGGCTGTTTTGGAGAAGGAGAATGCCGTGGAGGATTTTAGGAAACTTATTGGTGCTACAAATCCAGCGGAAGCAGAACCAGGAACCATTCGTGCTAGGTTTGCAACAAGCATTGGTGAGAACGCTGTCCATGGTGCGGACAGTGATGAAAACGCACTTAGGGAAGGGTCATTTCACTTTGCAGGGACAGAGATGTTTTAATTAACATATACATAAAAGATTGATTTTTAATAGGGACTCTTTGGGGGTCCCTATTTTTTTGAGCTTCTAAACAACTTAAATTTCATTTTGTTGTCCTAACCAATAAAAAAATTATAATTTAACATTGCCTTAATATACCAACCAAAAATCCAACCCTTTTTAACCTATTGAAACATCTAATTGGTAGTCGTGATTATTCAGGATTATCAGCTCCTATTTACGAATACTTTCATCAAAATATGACTGTATGTTTCAATGCATTGTACCCTGTGAGAAATTTAATCTCACCAAACCGAATTCTACATTTAAAAGGGTTTGGTTTTTTATACTCTTATTCTTTTTCGCAAGTGACATTTACTCCCAAAGTAATAATCCTGTACGCTCACCTTTAGACACTTGCGTCGTGTATTTCGACCATCATGGTGATCATCTAATCTGTCAAAAGTCCATTCGAACGAATTCTGTTTTAATCCAAGAGGACAAAATGGGTTTTAGCTCAATTCAAGAGTTAATTGTCACAGATGGAATGAACAACATAGTGAACATTGAAAAAGACAATTCTTATCTCCCATTTATGAAAAAATATCTACGAAAAAATAGAGTGTTGAGAATCATATGTCATGATGAGAGCATCCTTATAGTCACGTTAAAAACCGATCAATGAGAATACTTAGTTCAATAGTAAAAACCCAATTTCTTATAATACTTCTATTAGGTATTTCAGAGAATCTTTATTCTCAGTGCCAAGGAACGTGGACATCAGACGGAACGGATTGTCAAGTCGTTACAATTGGTGGTAATGAGGTGATTGAATTATGCCTTTCTGCTAATGGCATTCCTTCAGGAGGAGGATCTTCATGTAACCCTGGTGGTGCATGTAACCCACCTTTTAATGGTGGTGGCTGGTCTCCAAGAATACGGATTGTCGATGCCAACGGTAATGATTGGACTTTTACTGCTGCTGATTTGGTTGGTGATTGTATTTACATGCAAGGGCCTTTAGAATTAATGGCAATTTGTTTAGATGGGGACTTCACTACTTCATTTACCTGGCTTGAAGTTGATGCATGTGGCCAAGATATATGTAATGGAAATCCAACATGTGATCCACCTTGTGACGATTGTACAGATCCATGTCCTGCCTGTGGATTCTTGGCACCTCCAACAGTAAATGATGTTATAACTAACTGTCCTGATTTTCCCTTTTACCCTATGGCCTGTGATGGTGATCTTGTCACAAGGTGTGCCTCCTTTACTGCGGCCGTGGCTAATGTCGATTTCCAAGTTATTGTTAATTCGGATTGCGGATCTGGTAACGTTACAAATTTCACTTGGGAATTATTTGAAGCCGACAATTGCGGAGGGGGCGCAATTCAATCCGGCGGATTAGGTGATCTAACTTTTGACAATTTGACAATAAACACCACTTATGTTTATTGTTATACGTTTAATGTTCCTGCAAACTGCTGTCATACGACGCATTGGCCATATTTTGTTGGAGCCTTACCGTTAGATCAAGCGATATGCAATGTTGTTCAAAATGTTACTTGTAATGGCGATAATGATGGTATCGCAACTGTGACACCCAATGGTGGAACTTCTCCTTACACTTATCTTTGGAACACAGGTGAAACTTCGGATACTGAAACAGGATTAGGCCCTGGCACTTATTCTGTCACAGTAACGGATGCAAATAACACCACAAGCAGTTGTGAGGTTACTATTACAGAACCATTGGTCATTTCAATTTCTGAGACTATTGTGGACGTCACTTGCGCTGGAGGTCCAGCGGACGGATCTATTGATATTACAATTACTGGGGGAACATCACCCTATACCACCGACTGGGATCATATTGGAGGACCTAATAATTCTGAAGATGTTACTGGTTTGGCTGAAGGTAATTATACTGTAACGGTAACGGATGATAATGGCTGCACTAATTCAGCCACATTTATGGTAGGTAGTGAAGTCTGTTGTGTAGCCGATGCTGGAACAATTAGTGTAAGCCCTGATCCAGTATGCCCAAATAATAATGTCACAGCAACGGCATCAGGATTTGAATCAGGCACTGACTATATTCAAGAAATTTTATTTGTAACACCAAGTGGATTAATTGTATCAGCAAACTCAGGTAGCTCCGCGAATTACTCTCCAAACGAATGTGGAACATGGACAGCTGTGTCTTACAACTATCAGAGTTCAAGCGCTGGAGGGACCGCCTCACCAGGTTCGTCCTTAAT
>JAHDBE010000160.1 GCA_020630555.1 Saprospiraceae bacterium | reverse complement strand
TCAATGAAAATGCTCATGCTAATCTGTATGGCAGATTCGTCAGATTTTACATGGATATTGCTTTTACTTACGTGAATGTCATGCATTCCTGCATTCAGAAAAAAGCCGATTAACAATATATAAAGCTTTATAAAAGTCATACTCAAAATGAAAATGAACAAAACCTACCTAAAAAGGAGTTTTTCCAAATTTTGTTTGTCGATAGATTCAATCATTCATCGGAAAAGCCACCTCACTTATCTATAAACGTGATACGAAAGTAACTAATTCAGTGATTCAGTAGTTTTTTATTCGAAGACAAGATGCAAAAAAGACTAAGGTTAACAAATTGTCTTTCAGCTATTTAGAAACAAATTAAAACACATAAAACATGAGAGGATTCGTCACATCTTACAACCCATTCGTATCAGGAACACGACCAAGAACATTTTTCGGACCACGAAAAGCGATGATGACTAGAGCTATTCGAACAGGCAACGGAGGAAAGTCTATAAACCCAGACTTTTTTAAATCATAAATAAAAAAAAGGGGATTGTCTCCAATCCCCTTTTAAATCTATATCAACAGAATTAATATCTGTAGTATTCAGGTTTGTACGGACCTTCTGGCTTAACGCCAATGTATTCAGCCTGATCTTGGCTTAACTCATCTAGTTCAACACCAATTTTAGCTAAATGTAAACGTGCTACTTTTTCATCTAAATGCTTTGGAAGCATGTACACGTTGTTTTCGTATTTATCCGAATTATTCCATAACTCGATTTGAGCTAAAGTCTGATTTGTAAAAGAGTTAGACATAACAAATGATGGGTGTCCAGTAGCACATCCAAGATTGACTAATCTACCTTCGGCTAGAACAATGATGTCTTTGTCCTCAATGGTGTACTTATCCACCTGAGGCTTGATTTCGTCTCGTGTAGAGCCATAAGTACCATTTAGCCAAGCCATATCGATTTCATTATCAAAGTGACCGATATTACAAACGATCGCTTGATCTTTCATGGCGCGGAAATGAGCCTCGGTAACGATGTCTTTATTTCCAGTGGCTGTCACGATGATATTTGCTTCAGGAACTGCATCAATCATTTTCTTAACCTCAAATCCATCCATAGCTGCTTGTAATGCACAGATTGGATCAATCTCAGAAATTATTACTCGACATCCAGCACCTTGTAATGAAGCTGCCGAACCTTTACCTACATCACCGTATCCAGCAACAACAGCTACCTTGCCTGCCATCATAACATCTGTAGCTCTTCTAATGGCATCGACGCAAGATTCTTTACAACCGTATTTGTTGTCAAATTTTGATTTAGTCACGGAGTCGTTGACATTAATCGCAGGGATTGGAAGTGTACCATTCGTTACTCTATCATATAATCTGTGAACTCCAGTCGTTGTTTCTTCACTTAGACCTTTAATATCTGCAACCATTTCAGGATAGCGATCCAAAACCATGTTTGTTAAGTCTCCACCATCATCAAGAATCATATTTAACGGTTTTCCACCTTCGAATGCGTCTAAAGTTTGTTCGATACACCAGTCAAATTCCTCTTCGTTCATCCCTTTCCAAGCATATACCGGAATACCTGCAGCCGCAATGGCAGCAGCGGCATGGTCCTGCGTAGAGAAAATATTACAAGAAGACCAAGTTACCTCAGCTCCTAGTTCAACTAGAGTTTCAATTAAAACCGCTGTTTGAATAGTCATGTGAAGACATCCAGCAATACGCGCACCTTTTAGAGGTTTTGATTCACCGAATTCTTCTCTTAAAGACATTAATCCAGGCATTTCGGCTTCCGCCAATTTAATTTCCTTTCTACCCCACTCGGCGAGGCTGATGTCTTTTACTTTGTAAGTCATTTTCTTTTCTAGTGTTTCCATATAAATAGGCATTAATCGGTTTATCCGACAGTTTTATTTATTCGTGTTTATGAATAACAATTTATAATTCAAAAGGATGCATTAAATATCAATATTTGCATACTTGGCGTTTGCTTCAATGAACGCACGGCGTGGAGGAACCTCATCACCCATCAACATCGAAAACACACGATCTGCTTCCAAAAAATCTTCAATGGTCACCTGACGTAGTTTTCTTTCTTCAGGATTCATGGTGGTTTCCCATAATTGATCTGCATTCATTTCGCCTAGACCCTTATAACGTTGTACTTTAATATTTACGTCTTCTCTGCCACCAGTATACTGATCAATCGCTGATTGCCTTTCTTCATCATTCCAGCAATACACAAAATTCTTCCCTTTTCTAACTTGATATAAAGGAGGTTGAGCGATATATACATAGCCTTGTTCGATAAGAGGCCTCATATATCTAAAGAAGAATGTCAAGATTAATGTTGAAATGTGGCTACCATCCACATCAGCATCACACATGATGACAATTTTATGATAGCGTAACTTTTCTGTATTTAAGGATCTTTCCCCTTCTTTTTCTTCGATGGAGACACCAAGAGCTGTAAACATATTTTTAATCTCCTCGTTTTCGTAGATCTTATGTTCAAGCGCTTTTTCGACATTTAAAATTTTACCTCGAAGAGGTAAAATAGCTTGAAAATTTCTATCTCTACCTTGTTTCGCCGTCCCCCCGGCAGAATCTCCCTCAACAAGGAATATTTCTGAAAGAACTGGATCTTTCGAACTACAGTCTGATAATTTACCTGGCAAGCCAGTTCCTGTAAGTACATTTTTTCGCTGGACCATTTCTCTGGCCTTTCTCGCGGCATGTCTCGCCGTCGCAGCAAGTATCACCTTATCTACGATGACCTTAGCTTTTTTAGGATTTTCTTCAAGGTAATTTTTAAGCGCTTCTCCTACGGCTCTAGACACAATACCGGTTACTTCAGAATTTCCAAGTTCGCCTTTAGTCTGACCTTTGAATTGTGGCTCGGGAACTTTAACAGAAACAATGGCTGTAAGACCCTCACGAAAATCTTCTCCGGAAATGGAAAATTTCAATTTTGAGAACAGTCCATTATCATTACCATACTTTGTGAACTCTCTATTGACCGCTCTTTTAAATCCACTAACATGAGTTCCTCCTTCCCGTGTATTAATATTATTTACAAACGAATAAATATTTTCGGAGTAGCTTGTATTGTATTGAAGTGCCACCTCAACTTCTACATTTTCTTCTTTTCCAACCACATAAATTGGCTCCTCAATAAGTGGAGTCCTTGTTTCATCTAGAAACTTAACAAACTCTTTTAATCCTCCTTCAGAATAAAAATCCTCCGATTTAAAAGCACCATCCACTTTTTCTCTCTCATCTGTAAGAGTCAGTTTTAAACCTTTATTCAAATAACTTAACTCCCTTAGTCTCGCAGCAAGTGTTTCATAGCGATACACAAGAGTATCAAAGATTTTTTCATCAGGCTGAAATGTAATATACGTTCCATGAATTTCTGACGAACCTTGCTCTACAACTTGCGATGTCGGTTTACCTTCAGAATACTCTTGAGTGTAATATTTCCCTTCTCTGTGCACCTCGGCTTTTAGATAAGTAGATAAGGCATTAACACAAGAAACCCCTACACCATGAAGTCCACCTGATACCTTATAGGTGTCTTTATCAAACTTTCCACCGGCGTGCAAAACGGTCATAACCACTTCTAAGGCTGATTTTTGCAGCTTTTCGTGCATCCCCACTGGAATACCTCGGCCATCATCTTTGACGGTTATGGAGTTGTTTTCATGAATGATCACATCTATTTGGGTGCAATGACCTGCCAAATGTTCATCAATAGAGTTATCCACGACCTCCCATACTAAGTGGTGAAGACCTTTGGAATCCGTCGTACCGATATACATTCCAGGACGCTTTCGTACCGCTTCTAATCCTTCAAGTGCCTGGATATTATTGGCACTATAATTCGGTTTATTTTCTGCCATTTTGAGCTTTGATTTTCAACCCTTAAAGGTACGCATTTTACTCCTCTTTTTAAGGCTTTTTAACAGATATAACTGCCTAATAATGAAGGATTTTTATGTCTTACATTTGTCCAAATATTGAAATTCCTAAACCCTAATTAAAGAAATGAAATTTGGGCAATCTTTACCCTTTTAAAATTTCCTCTAATTGATACAATTCCTTTTTCGAAAATGAATGAATCTCGTTAGATTTATACATGCTTTTTGACGTAGAATCAATAGAAAATCTAGCCGAAGTATCGGATCAAATCTTAGCACAATTGTCTTACCCTATTGTTCTTCTTAAGGGCGATCTTGGCGCGGGCAAAACAACCCTTGTAAAATCGCTTTTATCCAAAATAAATGAAGACGCCGACATTAGCAGTCCAACATTTTCACTTGTCAATGATTACAGCACCTCGGATAAGTCCATATTTCATTTGGATTTATACCGTATTGAAAGCCTGGATGAGGCTCTAGATATGGGGATAGAGGAATATTTGGATATGGCAGATTATATTTTTATCGAATGGCCTGAGCTTATAACACAACTTTTGGACGTAAGTCACCACCTGATAGAAATTAAGGTTTTGGATAACTCAATTCGAAGAATTAAATTACACTAAGCGACAACTAATATTTATGAGTCAAGGGGTAGAAAAATTTTCCTTTACTGAGTTCTTTTCCAAAGGTCAATATGAGACTCAGGTCGAAACATTGGAGAAATCAAAGAACCCTAAAAAAATAAAAATAGGCGTCCCCAAAGAGACTCGACTTGGCGAAAGCCGAGTAAGTCTAGTGCCAAACTCTATACGCACACTCGTCGGTTATGGACATCATGTCATAGTAGAAACAGGATCCGGTGAAATGTCCAATTTTACAGATAATGACTATTCTGAAGCAGGTGCTGAAATATCACCAAATTCTAAACAGGTCTTTCAATCAGATGTCGTTTTAAAAATTGTACCACCAACCCTGGATGAAATCGACTTAATGAATTCGGACAGTGTCCTGATTTCGCCTTTACAGATACCTATCCTGAACGAAGAATATATCCTCAAACTGAAAAAGAAACGCATTCTTGCCTTAGCCATGGAATACCTGCAAGGCGACGATGGAAACTTTCCGATAGTCAATATAATGTCTGAAATCGGTGGAATGGTCGCTATGCTCACAGCCGCAGAGCTTATGAATAATACGAAAGGTGGGCGAGGTACCTTGCTAGGTGGAGTATCTGGAGTACCTCCGGCTAAAGTAGTCATTTTAGGAGCAGGAGTCGTCGGCACCTTCGCCACTAAAACTGCTCTTGGCTTAGGGGCGTCAGTAAGGATTTTTGATAACGACATCTCCAAAATAATGCGTCTTCAATCGGCAGTTGGTCGTACGCTTCATACTTCTTCACTAAACCCAGTATACTTAGCCTATCAATTGGTAAGTGCTGACGTAGTTATTGGGGCGATTCATTCAAAAACTGGACGCGCTCCAATTCTTGTCACAGAGGAGATGGTGAGTAAAATGAAAGAGGGTTCAGTAATTATTGATGTAAGTATAGATCAAGGCGGATGTGTAGAAACTTCAGAGATGACTACACATCATAAACCGACTTTCGTCAAACATGGAGTTATCCACTACTGCGTACCTAATATTAATTCTAAAGTGGCTAGAACCTCATCCGTAGCAGTTAGTAATATATTGACTCCACTTCTTATTAGAATGGGCGCCTCTAACTCCTTAGAAAACCTGTTATATGAAAGCAGAGGGATTCGCCACGGATGCTATACATACAAAGGCTGCTTGGTCAATGAATACCTCAGCAGACGATTTGGAATTAAGTATACAAGTCTCGATTTATTATTAACTAGCAACTTATAAGCATATTCGTATTCTTACCGACTCCATATACATTGGCGAAAGCCTAGAATGCCAATTAATAAATTATCTTTGGGCGGTTAAATTTTAGCTATCATGTCAAAAAAACTGGATTTAGGAAGCTTACCTGCTCAAGTAGATAGATATAAAGATTTACTGCAAAACACCATTGAATACCGAAAGAAATGGCCAGAAGAGCTTAAGCCAATGCTCATCGAAACCTTGGAATACATTAATGAAGAAACGAATCTTGGTGGGACTGTCGAAGTAAAAGACAACATCGAAAACTTAGAATCCGTGGTTTTTAATTTAGGTCGATCTAGTTCCGGACTTCACGAAAACATCGATGACTCAGGTATTAAAAGGACAATGATCAAATCAAATGGAGCTTTAATTTATCAGCAGCTTTTTAATGGTAAAGTGATGGTCATGACGCTAAATCCTGTCATCGAAGGATATGGCGAACCTAAGCCTCCTAAAATGGTTGAAATTCTCAGACCTGAAGAATTAAAGCAGGCCTTTGTTTTAAGACATATGGATATCTTCTTAAATGACATCAGTGAATGGGAAGATTATGACGATGATGCACCTGAGAAGAAGAAACAAGGATTTAACCCTATCGGATTTAATAGACCGTTAGAAGATGACGAATAGTTAGTTGTCTTTTCCAGCTAATTCTTTTAATTCTTTTTCCATTTTTCGATAATTCGGATCTCTCGGGTATCTACGTCTAAGGATTTTACATTTTTCTAGAGCTTTATCGTATTTCTTTTGATGTTTATAGTTTAGAAGATCCGTTTCAAGGTCCTCATAGCTTGGGCAACTGGATTTACCTCCACCTGGTACCGCCGTAATAACTATATCTCCCATTAATGGTTCGCCATCAATTCGATACACAAAACTTAATAAAACGCGCGACCTATATTCTCTTGGCTCCCAATTAGATTCAATACTCATCAATGCATCCATACTGG
>JAHDBE010000159.1 GCA_020630555.1 Saprospiraceae bacterium | reverse complement strand
TTAGAAAGGACGTTTTATTGGAAGATATTCGAGGTAATGTCCCTACTCGAATTAACAAATTGCGCGAAGGACATTTAGATGGCATTCTTTTGGCTTCGGCCGGATTAAATCGATTAGAAATAGATACATCGGACTTATTTAAACTTAGATTACACCCTAAAGAATTTGTACCAGCTCCCGGTCAAGGCGTCATGGCAAGTCAATGCCGTGAAACGGATTTGGATACGCGAAAAATACTAAGCCAGCTTCATCAAACTGAGGTGGGACAATGCACCAATGTAGAAAGATCAATTTTACAAACTTTAGATGGGGGGTGCCAACTCCCACTAGGTGTCTATTGTTATAAAGATGATCAGAATAATTTTCATGCGCAGGCTTTTCTTGCACAGAATAACTCTTACAAACGCGCTAAAATCTCTCAGAGCACCCATTCAGGTTTAAGCGAAGCCGTATTAAAAGAACTTTTAAGTGATTAAATTCTTTACTTATTGTACTCTTTGTTTTTTAGTAGTCTAGTAAACTGACACATGAAATATTTAATTTTCGATTGCTCTCCGATAGGAAAACCCCATAGCTACAAAGCGCCTTTCTCTGACACCTTTAATTGGCCAAGATTAATACACCTGTCATGGATCTGTCTAGATGAGGATTTCAAACCGGTCAAGGATTTTGATTGTATTGTAAAACCAGAGGGATTTGCTATTGATAATACGATTGCAAAAAATTGTCGAATTGAATTGACGGAAGTCGAAGAAAAAGGAGAAAAATTAGAAGATATTTTAAAAGAATTTAACAACTCCGTCAATCAGGTAGACTATATGTTTGCTCACAACCTAGCGCTTAATGAAAATGTACTTGCTGCCGAATATATACGCAAAAGTATGACTCATCAGATGTTTCAAACCGAGCGATTTTGTTTAATGCAAGAAAGCACCTGGTACTGTAAATTACCAAGTAAAACGGGTGGATACAAATGGCCTAGTCTTACTGAATTACACGCTGTTCTTTTTAATCAAAAATATGCTCCAGCAGGTAATGCCCGAGCCGATGTGATCGCCGCTTCAAGATGTTTTATTAAACTTATGAAGATGGGACAACTAGAAGATTGCTTCGACGATGAATAACTCGTTGTTTATAAGTTCGGATCTCTCAAATAGGACCGAAATATTAAAAAACCTCTCATCGAAGAGTACAGTCTATCATTTCTCGTTACTAAAATTTGAGATGATACCTGTTCGATCATTTCCTAATTGCGATTGGATATTCTTCTACAGCCCGAGAGCTATCCAATATTTTCTAGAACAAAAAACAATCGATAAGGATAAAATAAGGAACTACAAAATTGGGACTATGGGCGTTTATAGCTCGCAGTATCTATTAGAAAAAACAGATTGCCAAGCCAATTTTACGGGCGAAGGATCACCATCAAAAATAGCACACGATTTTACAGTTGAGTTAGGTTCTGAAAAAGTTTTAATACCACGAGCATTGAATTCACTCCAACGCATAGAAAACCATATTTCTAAAGAGCAATGTTTTTCTATCCCCGTTTACCAAAACCACATTGACGAAAGTCAAATCCCGCCTGAAACATCTCATGCATTACTGACTAGTCCATTAAATGCAAGAGCCTATTTTGAAAAAATCCAACCAAAGAATACAGAATTTTTCTGTCTTGGAGAAACAACGCAAAACTTCTTGAAAGAGGAATATGGAATGGATTCTAAACTCATAAAATACAGTGAACTTAACAAATTATTTGAGCGTAGGATCTAAAGTAATAAGCCCCTCAGAATTCGTTATATTTATCGCCACATCCTAGCGACATGGGCAAGAAAAAATCAAACAAAAAAGAAAGCAAAAAGAAAAAGCCATTAGTTAAGCAAAAAGAAAAATCGAACTCTTTTTGGAAACAACCTAAATTTCTAGGTATAGCTTTTGGAATATTGCTTATTAGCTTTATAGCCTTTTTCCCTGCCTTAGACGCCGGTACTGTAAATTGGGATGATGACCGCAACTTCTATGAAAATGACATGGTCACTTCCATAAATCAGCATAACTTTTGGTCAAATACTAAAGAAATATTTAAATCAAATGTTATCGGTGGTTACAATCCATTGTCGATCTGGACATTTGCTTTAGAAAAGCGCCTTCATGACAGTCCATCGCCTCCGTGGCCAACCTTAGAGCATGCACAAAGCATGCATTTAACTAATATTCTTTTACACCTTGTTTGCGTCCTTCTGGTTTTTAGAATTGCCATGATGCTTGGTTTAAATGTATATGGTGCGGCGTTTGTTGCCCTTTTGTTTGGTATTCACCCGATGCGTGTCGAATCCGTCGCTTGGATTACCGAACGAAAAGATGTCCTATACGGAGCTTTTTTCTTGGGAGCTATGTATTACTACATAAAATTTTTGGACAGTGGTCGTAAAATGAAATATATGGCCATTATCATGGTATTATTTACACTCTCCTTATTTTCAAAAATTCAAGCGGTTAGCTTACCCCTTAGTTTTTTAGCCATTGATTATATTAAAAACAGACCCCTTAAATGGTCCTTGATTTTTGAAAAATGGCATTTGTTTCTTATGTCATTAGCTTTTGGATTGTTAGGTGTGTATATGCTTAGAGATTTCGGTACACTCGAAAACAAGGTCGAGTATCCTATCTGGCAAAGACTGTTTGTGGGTTCATGGTCTTATTTAATATACCTCGTGAAATCCGTTGTGCCTTTCCGCATGGTGCCACTTTATCCCTATGAACCGAAAATGCCTGTTTTTTTCTATCCAAGTATGATCATTGCCCCCATCACTCTATGGTTATTTTGGAAAGCTTTTAAATCCAAGAAAAAATTCTTTGTTTTCGGTATTCTATTTTTCACTTTTAACATCATATTCCTTCTCCAAATCGTAGGTGCAGGCCAAGGTTTACTCGCTGACCGATTTACGTATATCGCGTATTTTGGCTTATTCTTTATCTATGGGTATGTTTTTCAAAATCTTGGAAATTGGTTTCCTAAAATCAAAAACATTGTACTACCTATTGGAGCATTGGTCATTTTGGGATACGGCTTTATGAGCTTTAATCAATGCAAAATCTGGAAAGATAGCGGCACTTTGTGGACTCATGTTTTAAAGTATTACAATAACATTACTCTCCCTTTCGGGAATAGAGCAAATTTCTATAGAGATTCTGGTCAAACCCAAAAAGCCCTTTCTGATTACTCCACTGTCATTCGATTAAAACCTAATTTACCAGGTCCATACAATAGCCGAGGCCGACTTTATTTTAACACAAAAAACAACAGAGATACTCTGCTTCTTGCTTTAGCCGATTATAATAAAGCGATAGAATTAGAGCCAAATGACGGGGAATATTATGCTAATCGTGGTGCTACTTACGCCCGTCTTGGAAGAAACCAAGAAGCCCTTAACGACCTGACTAAATGTTTACAAATAAAACCAGATCATCTGGTAGGTTATTTAAACCGCTCGGTTTTATATAATAATGCTGGAGATTATGAAAGAGCCCTAAGTGATATAAGGAGCTATTTAAAATTAAATCCTAACAATCCCGATTTGTGGTATGAATCAGCAAGAGCCAAGCGGCTTTTAGGACGCCATCAAGAAGCCATACCTGATTATGATCGAGCAATCCAAGGAAACCCCAGAGCTTTCTTTTACTACGAAAGAGCAAAGACTTACTTTACTGTAGGAAACCTGACCAAGGCTCGTCAAGATTTTCAAATTGCCAAACAAAACGGCGCACGAATCGAACCCGGAATCGAACAGCAAATAATGGGACAGTAGATGAGCGAAAAATTTGATTTTAAAGAATTAGACGAGGAAGGTCTGCAAACCCTCGAAGTGATTTCTGATGCCGATAAATTTAATTTATGGACTTACGAAACCGTAGCTCGTCATTGTAAAGGTAAAATTCTGGAGATTGGGAGTGGTATTGGAAATATCTCTCAATTTTTTTTGCAAAAAGAACATGACATCTCACTTAGCGACATCCGAGAGAATTATAGACAGTTTTTATCGCGAAAATTCGATCAGCGAAATCCCGAGATTCTAGACATTGATGTTGTCCGAGAAGATTTCGATGTAGTGCATAAAGACCTCTTTGGAAGTTTTGATACAATTTTTGCTTTAAATGTAGTCGAGCACATAGAGGATGATCATAAAGCTGTAGAGAATTGTGTGAAAATGCTTAAACCGAATGGGAAGTTGATCATACTTGTTCCCGCTTTTATGAGTTTATATAATCGTTTTGACGAAGAACTATTTCATTATCGACGATATACAAAGAAGACTTTGCGTCAATTAAAAAACTCAGATTTGAAAATTGTCCATTCTCAATATTTCAATGTGATAGGTATTTTCGGCTGGTTTGTTTCTGGTAGAATCCTAAAAAAGAAAATCATTCCTAAAGGACAGATGGATCTCTTTAATAGGCTTACGCCAATATTTAAATTGGTTGACAAAATTTGCTTAAACCGATTTGGTCTTTCTGTAATGATGGTCTATCAAAAGACTAATTAATACGATCTAAGATTTTACGAGTCTCGTCCATAAGTTTCTTAATCTTATCCTGATCGTTAGCATCAGGATGTGCTGGACCAAACGATCCACGGTCGTTATCAAAATATTTACCCGTAACCCCTTTATATTTTTCGCCCACACTAAGTTCATAGAGTAAATCCGATCCCTTTTCTGCGGGAGACCAATGATGACCAAAAGCCTCTGATACCATTCGAGTATTCAATAAAGATCCTGGATTCACAGCGGTAACTGTAGTATCCTTAAATTCCTCGGATAAGGCCATCGTCCACATAGTCAATGCTAATTTACTTTGAGCATAGGTCGAGCGCTCAGAATCTGATCTGTCCCCTCTAAGCACATGTAAATCTACAGGAGCCTGCGCAGCTGAACTCAAATTTATAATTCTTGGATCAGAGGAATTTTTCAACAAGGAAATGAGAGGATACGTCATAATTACAGGAGCCAAGAAATTTACTGCATAACGCATATCAAGACCGTCCGCATTTAATGGTTTTGCACTCTTATACACGCCCGCGTTATTTACGATTACATCTAGCTGTTTGACTTTCGTCAAAAAATCAGAAACTAGGTTTTCTATCTCGCTTAAATTAGAAAGGTCAATAACAAGTAACTGAATTTCTATTTGATCATTAATCCGAAGTAATTCGTCCTTTAAGTTTTTCAGCTTTTCTTGATTTCTACCATGCAGATATAAATGATGTCCATCTTTAGCTAATCTGTATACCAGTAATTTCCCTATCCCGTCCGTACTTCCTGTGATGAGTATATGTTTTTTCGTCATTGTTTAATCTTTATGATAAAGGGGTAATAATTTATGTGCAAGTAACTCTAAGGTATCTTCTATTCTATTTTGATTAAACCTTAAATTAATCGCGAGATGATTGACACCTACCGTTTTCAAATGATCTAAATATTCAATGAGATAATTAATTCCAATACGAAAACCCAAATGTATTGGCTGAGCTTTATAATCCTCATTTGAATGAAGATCCACATATAAGGGTTGTAGAAAGGGCTTATCTACACCTTGATCCTTGGGGATACTCTCTCGAAATTCCCGAATATTATATTCCTGCATGTATAAATTTCGAGGATAATACATCCATCCATCCGAATGCTTACTGATCCAAGAGATATCTTGTCGACTATGTCCTGTGACCATAAGTGGTAATTTCTTACCAAAAGGTTTTGGTAAAACATCAGCTCGACCATTTAAGTGTCCATATATATTTTCGAAAACTGGAAACTCAAGACTAGCTTGTCGAATATACTCAAAGGAGTCCCTAAACAATTTAGATCGCTCATTAAAATCTATAGACATACTTGGATATTCCTCAGGGCGGTCTCCAGATGCTACTCCCATGACAAACCTCCCTTCTGTCAAATTATCTAAAGTCGCTGCCGCTTTAGCTATGTGCAAAGGATGACGCAAAGGAAGGGCAATACTTGCCACACCCAAGGTTATCTTATTTGTGACTCCTGCCAAAAACCCTAAGTAGGTAAAAGGATCAAAAGTCTGTCCAGCATCCCCAAACTCAGGAACATGTAAAGCCACATCTCTTACCCACACAGCACTAAAACCTAATTCTTCTACAAGCTTTACCCGTACCATATGATCTTTCATCCGAGGCACAGTGGAGTTTGAATAATTTTCTATTGGGATAACTATCCCTATACTCAATAGTCCTGGAACAAAAGTCTGATTAAAACCCACATTAATATTCTCAAATTTCACTGCACCCATAGTTAAAATAAACAATCATTACATTTCTTGAATAGTAAACATGACTTCATTCATATAACATCCATGTTATAGTTACAGAGTATGCGTTTAAAAGTTTTAATAAGCTATCCTTTAAATTCAAGAGCCACTTGATGAAATTCTTTCAAAAGCTCAGGATACTCATCGGCAACATTTGTGTTACATTTTGGATCACTTTGAATATTATATAAGGCAGTGACATCATCTGTCAAATTCCATTTATAAAACCACTTATCTCGGCGCACCCAATACGCTTCAATTTTTCTTCCCATCATGTCGTCCTCGGATCTCATCTGAGTCGCTTTACCAACAATATAATCGCGTCCGGGTTTTGAAGTGTCATGGATCATGGACTTAAAAGATTGACCAAAATAATTTTCTGGAATACTTACATTTAAATAATCCAAAATAGTCGCTGGGATATCAGCACTATGCATGAGAGCTTTTGATCGTTGACCCGCTTGAATTTT
>JAHDBE010000158.1:3443-6820 GCA_020630555.1 Saprospiraceae bacterium | reverse complement strand
CGGCTTTATCAAACTGCTTTAAATTGTAGTACATCGAACCTAAGCGAAGAGGGCCATCAATGATTTTAGGAAAGTCTTTGACAAATTCTTCACAGGTTTTTAGTGCCTTGTCTTTTTTACCTTTTCGAGTGTGTTCATTTATTTTGGCAAATTTCTTTTGAGCCTTTTCAGAAGCGTCTTTAATGCTTATAGCCTCCTGTCCATGTCCCGAAAGACAGACCAATAAAGTAAGAATCAGACTTAGTATACTACGATGCATGTCAATGAAACGATGTAATAAATCATTTACATATTTAGACGAAGAAAAAAAGAAATAGTTTCTGGATTAGGCAAGAGCCTCTAAAAGAACTTTAGACTCCTTATCACCCAGTTCTGCTGCTTCTTGAAAATCTTTCTTAAACTCTTTTACACCTGCTTTTTGTTTAGCGATGCCTCGGAATCTTAATATGATCTTATTTTCAATTTTGTCTGGTGAAATCTCAGCCTCAAGAGCTTTATCAAACCACTCTAAAGCTTCTTTATACTCACCTAATTCGATAAGAACTTTTCCATAATTAAAATACCCAGATTTTTTCCAGACATAATTATCGTTGTCTTTCGTAAAGACACGTTTTGTGAAGAGTTTTAAATCAAAAGCCGCTTTGTCAAATTCTTTCAAAGCAAAATGTGCTTTAGATTTTAATCGACGCGCTTTCCAATATAATGGTTGTAAGGCTACAGAAAACTTTAAAGCTTTATCAAAATTCTCTATGGCTTCCTTATACTCTTCTTTGATTAAACACACTTTTCCACGACCAAACCATGCATGTGGATTTGTGTCGTCTATAGAAAGACTCTTGTCATAATCACGAGCGGCGTCATGATATTTTTGAAGAATGAAATTGACTTTAGCACGTCTTTCGTATGCTTGAGCATGTTTGTCGTATTTCTCAATGGCCTTGTTTAGAGCTTCTATGGCTTCTTCATGCTTCCCTTCTTCTTTGACTAATTTCTTCCCTTCGAGGTAATGCTGGACAGCCATTTTATCACTCTGAGGATCAATGCTTTCGTAATGCAGGATTTTACCTTCATCGATTAACCATGCTTTTACAGCACCATCTAAGGCAAATTGTGCACAATACGCAATAAGTGACACAGTGTTTTTGAATACTTTTTCTGAACTCTGACCAACATACCTAGGAATAGACATTTCCAGTTTTTCCTCGTCAAAAATTTCTCCTTCTTTCCAAATGGCACTGGATTTATGATAATTTTCCAGACGATACATATACATGCGCGCTGCTTTCTCGAAACTTTTTTCAGTTCCAAAATCTAATCGTCCTTGTATGATGGTTTTGTAAAACATTCAACTCGAGCTTGACCTCCTTATTAATAGAAAAAATTGTTCCAAAAATGGATTAATGTCCTCTAGTACTTGCTTTTAAGTATTAGAAAAAAGAATTATCTCTTATAATTCAGGGTAATAAACAGTATTAGAAGTGATAAAGTTGTTCAAAAAACACTGAAAATCAAAGGATTATACCCAAATGTTGTTTTTTTGGCTTTAAGCCCAAACCTGACAACCCTCGGTACAATTTGTACAAATATCTATTTGATCTCTACCTCGAAGAAGCTCGGATCTAAAATTATGATAAGAATCATTAGACCATATTTCTTTAAATCTTGCCTCTCTCAGATCACCTAATTTATGAATAGCGTCTTTATCAAAGCAACATGGAACGACGAGACCATCCCATGTAATAACACATGAATGCCATAGTTTCCAGCAGTGGTTGAGAAGTTCATTTTTTACTTCGTAAGTACCTTTTTCTGTTTTTTTATATCGTGAGAATTTTTCAATTGTTGGAATAAGTGGATTTCCATTTTCGTAGTCATAAACCTGAGCGGTTTTTAGTTTGACTTCGTCGATTCCGATCTCTTTAGCTAGTTTATAAATTTCTGGGATTTGATGTTCATTAGGCTTGACCACAAGAAACTGGAAGATGAGATGAGGAGTTTTACTCTTGAGCTCTTTTTTCCATTTGACCATATTTCGAGCGCCTTGTAAGACGGTATCTAGTTTCCCTTCTTTACGATAGTTCTCATAAACTTCCTGTGTGGTACCATCCACACTAATGATCATTCGATCTAATCCTGATTCGATGGTTTTTTTTGCATTAGTATCATTTAAAAAATGACCATTTGTCGAAGTGATGGTATAGATGCCTTTGTCTGAAGCATATTTTACCATATCCAGAAAATTAGGATTTATGTATGGCTCACCTTGAAAGTAAAAAATCAAGTAAGTCAGATCTTTATAGAGTTGGTCAATCGTATCTCTAAAAAAATCGGACTTAAGATTTCCAGTTTCTCTTGTAAAAGCTCTTAATCCACTAGGACATTCTGGACACCTAAGATTACACGCAGTCGTGGGTTCCACAGATATAGTCATGGGTAATCCCCATTGAATAGGTTTGCGAGTCCATTTAGTAGCGTAAAATGAACTGAGCAATTTACTGATGTTCCAAATTCTTCTTGGAGTTAATTTGGAAACAAAATTTACACTATCGTGGAGATAAAAACCCATTTATAGATATCGCTCTTTTATGATATTCATGTGATGTTTGGTATGCCCTTGCATGATGGCTATCAAACTTCTTAAACTGATTTCGGCACCATTCGCCACCCCTTTGTTTTCCTCTATATTCTGCGGAAAATGATTTATCATGTTCTGATTAGCCAACCGGAGGCTATTAAATTCTTCTAATGCATCATCTTTTGAGCGATGCGAAAAATCATTATCAAAAATATAGGCATTGTGATCGTACCCTTCTATTGGAGTTTGATCGTTTCTAGATATTCTAAAGGCGCGATATGACATAACTCGTTCGACATCGGATAAATGGACTAATACTTCTAAAATACTCCACTTTCCTTCTTCATAACGATGATCATATTTTTCTTCTGGAATAGACGAGAAAAAATCTAACACCTCTGTTCGATTTGATTCTAAGGATTTTATTAAATCGTCGGAACTTACCTTATCAATATATGCTTGGTAATAGGGTGGAAATTCAGAACTTTGTGGCTTTTTCATAATTAGTTGACGGTTATTTAGTGAGCAGTCACAATGTTATGGTTTCTTTATTTAAAGCACAAGTGAGAATCGTTTAATAAATGTCATTCTTCAAATTCATAAAATCATTGTTTAATTGGCGAAAGCCAATAGAACCAGACCCTATGAAATATTTAATTGTTGGCTTAGGAAATTTACACCCGGATTATGACGAAACGAGACATAATGTGGGTTTTGAGGTGGTAGACCTACTCGCTAAAGAGCTTGGTGGTACGTATGCCCATAAACAACTAGCAGAAGTCGCGGAGGTAAAGCATAAAGG
>JAHDBE010000158.1:0-3343 GCA_020630555.1 Saprospiraceae bacterium | reverse complement strand
AGACAAGTAGATTTTGTCCTTGGTAAATGGTCAAATGAAGAAATGAACGACTTACCTGAAATTCTTAAAAAGGCAGCTAATGGAGTTAAGAATTTTTGTACTATAGGAATATCACATACCTCTAATAGTTTGAATAATCCATTATAGCGTTTTTTGATACCATTTAAGAGCCAGTTGTTCATGGTGTTTTATAAATGGATCTTTACCGTCACAATACACATCGATATCATGGTTACAAGTCTGGGCCAGTTCTGTTTTTAAATCGGCATATTCAGACATCACTTTAGGGTGCGCTATGAGATAATCTCTAAAAGCTAAATGTCTAATTAAGTGAGGATCATTTTCTTTAAAGGCATGAATTTGATGAGTTCTTTTATCACCTCCTTTTCTAAAATACCGTCTACCTTTAATTCCTAATTCTCCCATAACTTCATACTTCTGAATCTCGAAAAGGCTCGAGGATTTATCTAATTGTTCTAAATTTCGAACTGACAGTAGAATATCTATAACAGGCTTTGAAGCTAAGCTTGGAACTGCAGTACTCCCAATATGCTCCATAAAGACGAGATTAAGGCCAACACATTTAGAAATGATCTTAGATTCTATTTTAAAAAGATCCGGCCAAATAGGGTCGTATGGAACAACAGTTACTTCCATAATTACTAATTGAATTCATTAATTAACTCCATAAGTTTGTCTTGTATCTGTGACTGAAAACAAAACTTAAAAAGAGTATTTTTTTCCAGATGCTTGGCTAGATAAAGTTGTTCTGTCTGACCAGGAGTCGGGATAAGAATAGCATTTTGTTTCATATGGACTAAATCCATGACAGAGCTATAACCTGATCTACAAATAATTAGATTGGAAGAGTTTATAATTCTTTCAATTTGTTTTGAATCGCATAAATCGTGAACAGTCGTTTGTGAATTTACCTGTAAGGATTTTTTCAATTTTGTCCCTCTCACTAAACATACTTTATAACTCGTATCCATCAGTGTTTCAATAATGTCATCTTCTAAAATCGAACGTTGTGGTTCTGGTCCTGATAAAATACATGCGATGTCGTAAATAATTTCCTTTTTGACTTTCGTCAATCTTGAAAGAGGCCCTAAATAATGGTAATTTTTTAACCCTTTATGGTGGCTAATTTCTCCAGCTAAAGAATTATCAGAGCTATCCGGAATCCAACAAGAATTAAATTTATTTATGAAATGCGTATGGATTTTTCGAACCGTAGAGTTTAGTAATCTGGCATTTGTTTGAATGCCTATCTGGTGACAAAGAAAAACACTCCTTACTGAATCTGATCGGACTCCGTATCGGTTATCTGAAATTATGAAATCAATGTTTTCTTTTTTAATGAGTTCTCTTGTTTTAGAAAATTCATTTCTTATACTTTGAACAATTTGAGGAGATCGTCTAAATAAATTTAAGACCATAGACTTATAAGCATAGTCCACATTGTATGGGGGAAGACTATAATAGGGAAGGGTAGGGAATTCTTGTCTTAAAAGATCTAAAGCTTCCCCATCACTTGCTATGACGACATTATAAGAATTATTGACTAGGTATTGAATAATGGGTATAGATCTACTGGAATGCCCTAAGCCCCAATTCAGGGTAGCATAGAGTACTTTTGAACCTTTAGGGATTTCAGAATCTATAATATGACTAAAATGATCTTCCAATGGACAATTTAAATTCGATTTTAATTTAATCGAATTTCATCATTATGTCCATCATAAAACTTGAATTCATTCAAATGAAAGTCAGAGTCGAAAGAAATTTTGATCCACTTGTTGTGTTTGAAGTACCACTTCTTTTGAAAATTCATAAACCCTTTCATGAGAAAAGCTTCTACGTATGGATGAACTTTCAAATGGAGTTTACTCTTTGGTCTCGAATTTAATATGTATCTCAAATCTCTTTCAATATCATCAGTAATGAGAGTTGTCGGATTGACTTTTCCACTTCCTTTACAACTTGGGCATAGTTCAGAGGTATCAATTTTTACTTCTGGTCGAGCTCGTTGACGCGTAATTTGCATCAGACCAAATTTACTAAGAGGTAGAATTGTATGTTGTGCCCGATCATTTTTCATATACTCTTTCATCGAATTAAAAAGCATCTGTCTATTAGGTGCTTTTCTCATGTCGATAAAATCTATCAAGATTATACCACCGAGATCTCTTAACCTTAATTGCCTTGCGATTTCCTTAGCAGCTTCTAAGTTGACTGCAATTGCTGCGTCCTCTTGATCTTTTCGTTGCATTTTAGGACCACTATTAACATCGATGACATGCATGGCCTCGGTATGTTCTAAAACCAGATACGCTCCGCTAGACATGGTCGAGGTCTTACCAAAAGAAGATTTTATCTGTCTTGTAATACCATACGCTTCAAAAATTGGTCTTTTAGCCTTATGCAAATGGGCAATCTTCTTTTTTTGCGGAGCTATACTTCCTAAATAATTCTGAACACCCATAAATACTGCTTGATCATTAACCACAACTTTATTGAAAGAATCATTTAAGATATCTCTCATTATACTTGTCGTCTTATCAATTTCGCTTAATAGCTTAGCAGGAGGTTTACAGTTTTTAAGCTCTTCAAAAATTGTTCTCCATTTCTCTTCCAAAGTTCTTAGTTCTTCGTGAAGATCAGCTACTTTCTTTCCCTCAGCTGCAGTTCGAACGATTACTCCAAACTTTTTAGGTTTGATACTTTCGATAAGTAATTTTAATCGTTTGCGTTCTTCTTGATTGCTGACTTTTTTAGAAATATTAATTCCGTTATTAAATGGCGTCAGTACTAAGAATCGACCAGGAATGGTGATTTCGCAGCTTAGTCTTGGCCCTTTAGTAGAAATGGGTTCTTTTAAAACTTGAATCAAGACGGGTTGTCTTTTATCGAGAACCTGATCTATTTTTCCTGTTTTAATGATATCTTTTTCAAGTTCAAAATTATCAAGTCGATGGGTATTTAATTTCCCTTCCATCGATAATCGTGTAAACTTTAAGAGAGACTTCAATTGAGGTCCCAGATCTGTATAATGTAAAAAGGCATCTTTTCGATGACCGATGTCTACGAAAGCTGCATTTAATCCAGGCATCAGTTTTTTAACTGAACCTAGAAATATATCTCCCACAGTAAAATTACTGTTGGTTTTTTGCCGATGGATTTCAACAAGTCTGCTGTCTTCCAGGAGTGCAATTTCAACCTCTGTGGGAGATGAATTAATTATTAATTCTTTATCCACAGTATTGATTTTTAAAGACAAACCTGAGCAAACGCGTGCACGGAAGGAATTATATAGGAATGAAATATAGAATAGACCGAGACA
>JAHDBE010000157.1 GCA_020630555.1 Saprospiraceae bacterium | reverse complement strand
GATGATGAATCAAAACGGATTTCGCCAGTCGAAGGTCCTTTTATGCTGGTGGTAGGAAGTGAAGGAAGGGGAGTACGATCCGAGTGGTATAATATCGCTGATATGAAAATAAAAATACCCGGCTCAAAAAGCCGGGTAGCTGAATCTTTAAATGTGGCTGTGGCTACAGGTATAATGTGCCAACAGCTTATAGGGCATTAAAGTAATTTCTGTACTTGTGCCTCTAAATCATATCTCGGATTAACTGCTGCAATTTTACCATCTCTGTCCACTAAAAAGGTTTGAGGAATAGATCTTACCCCATACTCTCTAGCTGGTTCGCATTCCCACTTTTTCAAATCACTGACATGTGTATCCCATACTAACTGATCTTTTTCTATGGCTTGTAACCAACGATCTTTACTTCGAGCCATTTGCTGGTCGATCTGATCCGGTGTTTTAAATCGGGCTCTAGTACGACTATCTAGCCCGTCGAGAGAGACGCTATAAACAGTGAATCCTTGATCTTTGTACTTATGGTAGGTATCCACAACTTTAGGGTTGGCCTTTCTACATGGTCCACACCAGCTGGCCCAGAAGTCGATTAGAACAATTTTTCCTTTTAAGTCAGATAGTTTTTTCACTTTACCATTTGGATCTGGAAGAGAAATATCTGGAGCTTCTTGTCCAACTTTTATTTTTTGTTGCGCCTGCTGAGATTGGTATTGTTTCTCAATGTTGGCAACAAGTGGTTCGTAGTCATTAACAATTCCAAATTCATAATGGTCATGTTTATGTCTGTTTAGTACAGCCCTATGCATGGCTGCATATTGAGGGCTGGCTCCATACATTCTTATGGCCATTAAAGAAGCGACTCTAGGGTCTGCTTGATTTTGGAGTATTCCAGACATTTCATTAGGTGTGATTTTTCTAGCTGCAAAATCTCTAAGATAATTGGAGAATTGCGTGCTAAGTTCTGAACCTTGAATGTCTATTTCATACCGCGGGATATTATTTAAGTCCGCGTTGATGACAACATTCTGTTCTGAGCCATCAAGGATGAGTTCAATATTCCTTGCTCCAACGCGCACCTTGTATAATCCAGCTTGAAAATCTTCAGGTAAGGTGAAGCTAAATTTTCCAGAGCCATCTGTTTTGCTCTGTTCAATTACTTCGAATGAGCTACTGATTGCTGATTTATCGAAGTAGATGTTCATGTTTTCGGCATTAGTAATGGTGCCGCTTATTGTTTTACCCTTTGGGCCACAACTTAAAAGGCAAACAATGACTAGAAAAGACAATGCGTGTCCTAAATATTTCATTTTAAAAGTTTTAATCCTGTAATACATTGGCGAAAGCCAAACAACACATATAAAAAAATGTTATGCAAAAATAAGCAAAACGTTGATCTTATCTGAGATTAAGCCTCTCCCTTTTTATAATCAACGTCATCTACAAGAAGAGTGAGTAATCCTGCGACTAGAAACGATAAACCGCCTATTAATAGTGCATGAATAGTCGAAGTATCAAAAAATTCTTGTAATAAGTATCCTAGGATAGATGCAGCTACCATTTGGGGGATGACTATAAAGAAATTAAAGATCCCCATGTAATAGCCCATTTTATCCGATGGTATTGATCCAGTTAAGATGGCGTAAGGCATAGAAAGTATAGAAGCCCAAGCGACGCCAACGCCAATCATGGAGATTAAAAGCATATTTGGCGAAGTGATGAAGTAGATTGACGCAAGTCCAATACTACCTAAAACTAAACAAAGCATGTGAGTGAATTTCCTACTTGTTTTACTGGCCAAAACAGGTAAAAGAAAGGCCACCAATGCGGCGACTAAATTATAAATTCCGAAACATACAGAAACCCAATCGGCCCCATCATTATAAGCTGAAGAGGTTGTATCCGTAGACTTATATATGAATTCTGTAACCGCTGGTGTAGTATAAATCCACATGGCAAAAAGGGCAAACCATGAAAAAAACTGAACCCATGCCAGTTGTTTCATAGTCTTAGGCATCGTCTGAAAATCATTGACCATAGAGGTGAATCCGCTTTCTTTAATACCATCAGCTTGCAAAAAGCCGGACAGAACAAAGAGTAGACCTGCTATTGAAATTCCTCCAGTAATCACGTATAAATCTCTAGAGGCCTCGTGATTAAAAACAAACCAACTTAAAATAAGTCCGAAAACGATCATCGTCGTCCCAATCGGAATTTGATTTTTAATTTTTGATTTTAATTCTTCTTGATCAACTTTAAAAGCGTCTTGAGTGTCGTCCTCGCTAAACGCTTTCATTTCATCAGGACTATACTCGGTGGATTTTAAGACTGTGTACAAGACGGCCATAAAAAAAGCGAACGCACCCACATAAAATGAGAGTTTTACAGAGTCTGCAATAAGTCCTGCTTCAGCGGTGTTACTAACACCAAACCAATTGTGAAATGCATAGGGTAAAAAAGAGGCTACAACGGCACCCACGCCAATGAAAAAGCTTTGCATCGCAAAACCCATGGTTCGTTGACTTGAAGGAAGTTTGTCTCCCACAAAGGCTCTGAAAGGTTCCATAGAGATATTAAAACTTGAATCCATTATCCAGAGCATACTTATAGCAATCCATAAAGTAGGAGAGTTAGGCATAATAACTAAGGATATGGCCGCTAACAATGCCCCAAAGAAAAAATATGGACGTCGCCGTCCCCATCTGGGACTCCAGGTTCTGTCTGAGAAATAACCAATGATGGGTTGGACTATAAGGCCAGTCACTGGTCCAGCAAGCCAATAGATTGCTAATTTTTCAGCATCGGCGTCTAATGTTTGGAAAATTCTACTCACATTACCGATCTGTAAACCAAAGCCCATTTGGATTCCTAGAAATCCGAAACTCATATTCCATATGTCCCAGAAACTTAACTTTGGTTTTTTCATAATTACTTATTTGAAGCGACAATATAACTCCATGGTTCAAGTACTACTTTATCCCCTTCGTGCCAATGGTATGATTCTCCTGTGAATACATTAGTAAGACCACTGTAATGATCTTTTATTTCTACTCCAGACATTCTTCCGCTTAGATTTAGAAAAGCGATGATTTTGTCACCGTCCTTTTCACGTTCTATGGCAAATACCTCATCCATAGAATCAACAACTTTAAGATTTCCGCCAAATTCTCCATTCCAAAGGGCCTTGTTCTCGTGTTTTAACTGATTTAAAGTTTTATAGAATTCTGCTTTGTCATAATTCGTAAATGGGATAAGATCCTTTTCGAAAAATTCCAATCTTTTAGTTAATGGCTCTTCTTGACCACTGTAAGTCAAAGGCATGCCTGGCATAACATAGGTTAATACAGCTAAGACTTCGTGCGCATCTCCCATTCTTTCAAATTCTGTACCTGCCCAGCTATTTTCGTCGTGATTTGACGTAAAATGCATGGCTATGCCTTGGTTGAATTTTGAAGAATCTTCTGTCATCCAACTAATCACATCTTTAGCTCCTTTTTCCTCTTTGGCTATTTCATTTAGTAAGTGATGGAAACTCCATCCGTAAGTCATGTGGAAAACTCCCGAATTTCTGTGACTTGGCACTTCAGATTCGGCTAACATAAAAATATCGCCCTCTTTGTATAAGGCCTCGCCCACTTGGTCCCAAAAATCTTGGGGTACATTATGTGCAACATCACATCTGAATCCATCGATCTTCACGTCAGTAATCCAAAACTTCATCGCATCGATCATCGCGCTTCTCATGTCTTGATTGTCATAGTTTAAATCTGCGACGTCGGTCCAGCCCCATGATTCTCCGGTATTTGGATCAATAGGATCAATTACATTTCCATTCTCGTCCTGAGTAAACCAATCTGGGTGATCTGTGATCCATGCGTGATCCCAACCCGTATGATTTGGAACCCAGTCAATTATTATGCGCATATCAAGGGCATGAATGGAATCTACCATGTTTTTGAAATCTTCCATTGTGCCATGTTCAGGATTAACCCCTTTATAATCTGAAACCGCATAATAACTTCCCAAAGTACCTTTTCTTTTATTTTTCGAAATTTCATGAATCGGCATAAACCATAAAATATCTACTCCCATGTTTTTTAACCTAGCTAATTCTCCAGTGAAAGAATTAAAGGTACCATCAGAGGTGTATTGCCTTAAGTTGACTTCGTATATGTTTGCATTCTTCGCATAGTCAGGCAATTTTAATGCGTTTTCGATAGATACATGACTGGCCGATGACTCAGAAGAATTCGTTGTATCTGTTTTACACTGAATAAGAATTAAAATGGCGAGTAGAAATAAAGTTGTTTTTTTCATGATTCAACATTTGACATATTTGTCTTAAGTGGTAGTGACTTAAGTTCATTTTCTTGTATAGAAACAAGTTCATTATAAATATAACATTCAAATCCTTCAGCATCCGAAGTTTTTAATTCAAGGGCATCGGATTTTATATTTAAATGAATCCTTTTACCTCGATATCTCAAATTAAATTTTAACGAGTCCCACCCGTCAGGTAACCATGGAGAGAAAGCGAGTTTACCATTCCTACTTCTCTGTCCGGCAAATCCCTTAATAACAGAAAGCCAGGTGCCTGCCATACTTGTTATGTGGCATCCATCTTCTGTATCATTATTATAATCATCTATGTCCAGTCTGGATGTCCTTAAATACATCTCGTAGGCTTTGTCTTTCATGCCAAGACTTGAAGCCAATATACTGTGTACACAAGGAGAGAGCGAAGATTCATGGACAGTCATTGGCTCGTAGAATTCAAAATTTCTTCTAATGACGTCTTCACTAAATTCGTCCTCGAAAAAATACAAGCCTTGAAGAACATCTGCTTGTTTAATAAAACAGCTTCTTAGGATTCTATCCCACGACCAATTTTGGTTTATAGGTCTGTCTTTCTTTGAAAGCGTATCGACCGATGATAGGTCTTTATCTAAGAATCCATCTTGTTGTAAGAATACTTGGTTTTTTTTGTCAAAAGGGAAATACATCTTATGACATATGTCTTTCCATTTTAGTATTTCTTCGCTTTCGCGAAAGTTTATGCGCTCAAATAAGGCATGAAGAGCATCACTATCTTGGTTTTTTACGAATGCGATGGATTCCATTGCGTATTCCATGCACCATTTTGCCATATAATTCGTGTACCAATTATTGTTTACATTATTCTCATATTCATTAGGTCCGGTGACGCCCAAGATGACATATTTGTTTTTAGACTTAGAGAAATTGACTCTTTGTTCCCAAAATCTCGCAATGGCGATTAATACTTCCAGGCCATATTCGACCAGATATTTTTTATCACCAGTATATCTTATGTAGTCATAAATGGCATAAGCAATAGCCCCATTTCGATGGATTTCTTCAAAAGTGATCTCCCATTCATTATGGCATTCCTCACCATTCATCGTTACCATAGGGTAAAGGGCAGCGCCATCAGAAAAACCTAGTTTCGCAGCATTTTCAATGGCTTTCTCCAAATGATGATATCTATAAATCAAAAGATTTCTTGCTACTTCGGGTCTTGCTGTTCCAAGATAAAAAGGCAAACAATATGCTTCAGTATCCCAATAGGTGCTTCCACCGTATTTTTCACCCGTAAAACCTTTGGGGCCAATGTTCAGGCGATGATCATGGCCTGTGTATGTTTGAAATAGTTGGAAGATATTAAATCGAATCCCTTGTTGAGCTTTTGGGTCACCTGATATTTGGATATCCATTTCATTCCAATGAGATTTCCAGGAATCGATGTGGTTCTTTTTGAGCAGTTCATATTTGTCTAGAGAATGAATTAATTCTCGACAGAAGTCTAAATGCGATTCCTCTTTCTCATTCATATCATTTACTATACATACTTTTTTTAGTATAGTAACCTCCGAATTCCCACTGCAATTTATAGTGTAGATATGACCTACTTTAAGAGCTTCTTGTTTCTCTGTGGCCTGCACAGGCTCTCCATTATACGTCACTCGATTATGTGCAAGTGTACTTACATGAAAGCCAGTCTTTTTCGTTTTTGCTTGGACAAAGCCACAATTGGAGTCAGAATGAACACGCTTAGCAAGCCAGAATTGTTCGTCATAATTAGCATCTTGATTATGGACGTCATTATCGACCCATAATTCGATCTTAAGCTCTCCTTCAAAGTTTTCAATGCCTAACTGGTAGTTTAAAGCAGCTAGGTTTTGGTTGTGCATTGAGCAAAATCGCTCAGATCGAATTTTAACTATGGCTCCGTTGTTTAACGTTAGTGTGGAGTTTCTGTAGAGAACCCCTTCTTGCATGTCAAGAATCCTAGAGAACGAGCTAATTTCTTTTGCGGTATGTAAGTCTACAAACTCTGACCCAAGTTGAATTCTTAATTTGGTCCAATCGCATCCATTCAGAACTTTCGCAAAGTACTCCGGATACCCGTTTTTCCACCAGCCAACTCTAGTCTTATCTGGATAGTATATTCCAGCTACATAATTACCTGGTAGAGTTTCACCACTATAATCCTCCTCAAAACACCCTCTCTGTCCAAAATGCCCATTTCCTAGACTGCATAAACTCTCTGATATGGTATTATACTCGGCTTTAAATTCAGATTCTACGATTCTCCATTCATCGATATCTATGTAGGATTTCATACGGCTATTGGATAAATTGTTTTTAGAATAGATAAAGGAGTTTCCGCTAGGGAACTAAAACAATGTGTAGCCATTGTTAGATCGTCTTTAGAACCAATGCCAATATCCTTAAAACCGCCTACCTGCGCTGCCTTTAATCCTTTGATGCTATCTTCAAATACTATGCACTCTTCTGGTTGGAGTTTAAGTT
>JAHDBE010000156.1 GCA_020630555.1 Saprospiraceae bacterium | reverse complement strand
TATTTGACTTTTAGACATCATAATTGCTTCGATAAAAACTTTTTGATCTTAGATGATGTCGTTGTTAGAGATTTACTAGAAGACGATGCAGAATTAACTACACTAAATTTAGGAGATGTTATAGTTCAAGGTGATGTTCTTTTATCTGGATCTATCACAAATCAAGGTTCTAATATGATCAGTGGATTTGATGTAAGTTGGGATACAGGATCTGGGGCTAATGTACAATCGTTTTCAAACACGATTATGCCTGGTGCGACATTTAACTTTACACACGCTACGCCACTTGAGGCCATTGCAGGGACAGATTATAACATTAATGTCTGTGTGTCTGCTGCAAACGATGCTAATCCAAACAACAACTGTATGGAAAGAACAGTATCAACAGCCTCTGGTCAAGGTACTAGAATGCCTTTGATGGAAGTGTTCACTTCTTCGACATGTCCACCATGTTATACTCTCGCCACAACCGGTTTTGGAGGCCAAGGTTTAGGTAATTACTACGAAGAGGTAAATACGAATGTGTTTGGTCAAGCAGAAATGGCTGCTATCTCTTATCAAGTTGACTGGCCAAATCCAGGCGATCATGCGTGGAATTCTGAAGTAGAGACGAGAAGAGCTTACTATGGAGTTACTGGTGCACCTACAGTTCTTGTAGATGCGGGTCCTGCTGGAGTTCCTGCGGACGTAACAGCTGCGGCGGCAGTTCCTACATATATTGATATTTCATCTACACACACGATTGTAGGAAATGATATTACAGTAAACTATACGGTTGATGCTTACGCATCATATAATAACGCGCGTATTTATGTGGCTATTCTTGATGATGGATATGATGCAGGTACAGCCGCGGATCAGTTTACAAATGGTGAAACTGAATTTCACCATGTATTCAGAAAAATGTTACCAAGTGATCAAGGATTGTTAGTGCCTTTAATTGGAGGTTCTTCTTATTCAGATACTGAAGTGTACACGAGTTCAGAGGTCGCTTCTGGATTTCCTGCACAAGGAAGTTTTGAAACACATATTGGTTCTGAAAGAGAAGTAGTCATTTTTGTTCAAGCAGAAGACGGAACAATTTTAAATGCTGCTATTTCCGAATTAGAAGTTTCTAGTGTAAATGAGTTAGGTGGAATTTCATATAGTGTTTTCCCTAACCCTACAAATGGATGGGCAACAATTGATTTAGGAAACGATACAAAAGCAACATTTACTTTATATACAATGAATGGTCAAGTATTACAAACTGGTCAAATGACTGGAAAAGTAAATCTAGACATGAATTTATATGAGACAGGAACTTACTTAGTTTCTTTAAGAGACGAAAGTGGAAATGTTTCTGTGAGTAAAATAAACTTAGTGAAGTAATTCACTTTAGTATAAATTAAAAAGGGGGTAGATTTTTTCTACCCCCTTTTTTTGTCTACTGCTTAGAAATCACTTGTGACAATCGATTGTAATTTTCCATAGTAATCGATAAACTATAATTCCCTTTAGGATAACTTGAAATATCAAGTTTAAATGGCACTTCCAATTGGTTTAATTGCTGCCTTTCAACAAATTCACCAGTCATACTATAGACCTCGATGACGGCCTTGTTAGGGGCATATTTACTTAAGTCAATATTCACAAAATCGCTTGTAGGATTTGGAAAAACCTGGATATTCGCCAGATCGACTTTTTTCTGAGGTGTACGTTTTGTGATCTTCGTGCTGATATCTGCTGTAGCAGCGACCTCAGATTTTTCGACTTCACCCTTAAAAGTTAAAAAGCTTTTTTGTGGGTCAGTGTTGGCGGTGATGGTTACGCGCTTTTGCTGTTGGCCTTTTTTCCCTTTAGAGTTAAACTGTACAGTGATGTACGCGTTTTCTCCTGGAGCAATGGGTTCCATAGGCCAGTCTGGAACCGTACAACCGCAACTTCCCTTAGCTCCGGTAATAATTAAAGGTTCATCGCCAGTGTTTGTGAGTTCAAATACATTTTGGACGATGTCACCGCTCTTAATCTTACCGAAGTAAAAAGAGGTTTCTGTAAATTCCATCTGAGTTACTGGGATGGATTCATCAATTTGAGTGGCTTGTGCATTCGTTGTTAGGCTAAAAATGAATGCTAAAAATAGTAATGGGTACATTTTCATAAAAAGTGGTTTTGGTGAAAGAATACGTCAAAGTAACGTCAATACCTCGGCCTTATTTGCCAACAACTTGTTAACGGAATTCAAATAAAGGATGCAAATGGATTAGAGACTGGCGGGTGAACTATAAATTATCAAGCAGCTCTTGATAATCGTATTGAAGATCTTCGTGTAGTTTTGCGTGCGCTTTATGCATTTTCTCTGCTTGTCTTTCATAGATGTTTCGAAGAACTTTACTTCGAGAGATGGGTATATCATGAGATTTCATGAATTGGCAAAATTCTGAACGCAATCTTAATTCGGTTTCTTTACTTCCACTATATCGAATGCGCTTATCTATATGACGAAGGATCTTTCGAAGCCCTTTTTTTGTGTAGTAGTAGTTTTTGCGATTGATATCTAAAAACATATCACCCATCTCGTCCGTGATGGTTCTGATAAACTGTTCTTCATCGGAAGACTCAAAAAGTAAGTAACTGATAAGTTCTTTATTTTCAAGCTTAAATCGACCTAGTCGAAGACAGATTTGGCGGAGTTTATCGGGATGATAAGTTTCTAGTTCTTTTTTTATTTCATGGAGGGAAGCGGCTTTCATATCGAATCCTCCTCTGCGTCTAGTGCTACCGCAATTTGATGGTTGTAATCTTTGATGATGGTACGTAAAAAAGTTTCTGAACTACCTTCGCGTTGCACCTGGATTAATCCTTCTATTTTTTCGGCGGCCATTTTAATAAGTTCGAATCGATTATCAGATTTATCGTTTAGAACTTCTTTTATCAGACTAATGTCTTTAGCCTCAAGTTGTGTAGCTGATGGATATTTAACTTGATAGTTTACATCGACTTTGGCGTAAGCCGTATCCCGAATTTGATATTTACCACGTAAGCGGATCACACTAGTATCGGCGACCATATCCCCAATCCGCTGGCCTTTATTCCCTGCAGCAATAGCAATAATGGCCACGATCCCTGAAATAAGGTGAAAATCTACGATCCGAAACAACCATCTCAAAAGATACATTCCAGTGCTCACGGGGTCTCCAGTCATAGAAACCACTTTTATATTCACCGCTTGTTTTCCGGGAGTTTGACCTTCGTTGAATTTTTCGCAGATCAAGGAATAAAATACAACAGGAATAAGTAGGACCATCCAAACGCTTACGGCTAAAGTCGAATCTCCGTAAATGGCCAGAGCGGACATAATGAGTGACATGACACAGATATAAGCGATTTTTAATAACCAGTCAATAAAGTAGGCTCCAATACGACTTCCGATACTCGCAATTTCGTAAGTTATTTCGACGTTTTGGGCAGTTCGGATCCTTAACAAATCAGGCATGTTGTAATGTTAATAAATCTTTTTTTAATTTCAAATCTGTGATTTACCCTAACACGATTTAGTTTGAAGGAAGTTCAGTTTATTCGTAAAAATGAAAAGCATTGGAAGTCGCTTGAAAAAGCCCTTACGGGGAGTCTTGTGCTTAGCCCAGACGAACTTGCCGATAGTTATGTGAGGTTAACTGATGATCTATCCTACGCACGGACTTTTTTTCCTGATAGTAAGGTGGTGCACTATCTAAATAATTTGGCTTTAAAGGCACATCAACGGATTTATAAAAACAAAAAGGAAAAACGGTCACGAATCGTCGAGTTCTGGAAAACCGAGGTGCCAGAAGCAATCCTTCAAAGTCATAAGGAGATAAAATATAGCGCGATCATTTTTTTACTAGCCATTTCGATCGGTGTGTTTTCTTCGATGTTGGATTCTGAATATGTCCGATTGATTCTCGGTGATTATTATGTGAATATGACATTGGAGAACATTGACAAAGGAGATCCCATGGCCGTTTACAAAAGTAGTTCGCAAGGAAATATGTTTTGGGGCATATCATCTAATAATGTACGTGTTAGTTTTTTAGTGTATGTCGTAGGATTACTTGGTTCGATACCTACAGGTTTAATCTTATTTTACAATGGGGTCATGGTCGGTGCCTTCCAATACTTCTTTATCAAGCAAGGACTATTTTGGATCTCATTTACCACGATTTTTATACATGGGGCGCTGGAGTTGTCCGAGATCGTGATCACTGGTGGTGCTGGTTTAGTACTCGGAAACAGCTTGTTATTTCCAAGGACTTATTCGAGAAGAGTAAGTTTGGTGAGGGGAGCAAAACGCAGTTTAAAAATTGTTATAGGATCGGTGCCGATAATTGTATTGGCGGCTATTATTGAAAGTTATTTAACGAGACATTATTTAGAGATGGGAGGTTTTCTTCGCGTTTTGGTAATCGTCTTGTCCTTTGTTTATATCTATTGGTACTATTATTACTATCCAAAAAGACTTGAAAAAGATGGAACAATCACAGCTAGTATTGACTAAAGTCAGAGAATTTGGGGATGTCATTAGTGATGGCTTCAAAATATTGAAAATAAATTTCCGAGTGCTCCTGCAAGGGTTTTTACTATACATTATGCCTTTTTTTGTTATAGGAATGGTCGCAATTAAATATTTCAGCGCTACGATGTTTCTCAATCCTGAAGATGTTCTTTATGAAAGTAACTTTTTGGGGATGTTTTCGGGCATTATGGTTTTTGGATTTAGTTTTGGTTTGGCTTATATATTTTTCTTCATTTTTCTTTATTCACTATTTGTAGCTTACGAAAGAAACGATAGTATGCCTGTTGATTTTGGACAAGTTCAAAATGTGTTCAAGGAAATCTGGTTAAAAATTTTAGGATTGTATTTGATCATTCTTTTTATAATAATTGTCCCTTTTATTTTTATTATTGGAGGGCTTTCATTTATAGGTCCTATCGCCGTAGTAATTGCATATCTAATAGCATTTCCAGTTTTGATTTACGCAATGATCCCAATGCAGTTTTTTCCTTTTGTGTATATCCGCGAAAAATTAAGTATTACTGCATCAATGAAAAGATCCTTTTACTTAGTTAAAAATCATTGGTGGGTTACATTTGGAGTTCACCTGATTTCGTCTATAATGGCGGGAATGTTATCTAATGTTTTTTTAATACCAATTTACATTGTTGGCGGAGCGTTGGTTTTTCCATCATTAATAGAAGGTGGTGATATGGAAAACAGTGCTTTTTATGGTGCATTATGTTTTATGGTTTATGCTATGGGTGCATTATTTTGTTCATCTTATAATATATCTTGTAGTCTATTAAAATATTACGATTTAGCTGAGCGAAAAGATAGTTCGTCCATGATATCGAGGATTGATCAACTTGGAGAGAACAAAGAATCAATGTTTGAAAACGAAGGGGATTTTTAATGCCGCATAAGACAGTTTTCGTTTACTTATTTCTTTTAATTTTTTCCCTTCCGGGAATGGCAAATGAGGATACCACCTATTTTGTGAAGGATACTGTCATAGTAGATTACCGAAACTTTGACGAAAGTCAATTAGAGGAATATAGAAAACAAGAACGTTTTAATTTTCAGCGTAATCCGAGCTATGAAAATAATCCCATTCGACGCATGCTTTTTAAATTGCTCGAATGGCTAGCTGAAGGATTAGGATCAAGAAATGCCAATTTTATTTGGAAGCTGTTGTACTATGGGATTATTCTCGTGGGTGTGGCCTTTCTACTTTATTTTATAATGCGCCGACATGGTGGTGGATTTTTTACTCGAAGTATTAGAGATCAAGAACCAATCACCGCCGAAACGGTAGACGAAAAAAGTTCGCGAGAGGATATCCAGCAACTCATTGATACGGCTATTGCCAATAATGAATATAGAGTAGCAGTCAGACTTTTATACTTAAGATCCCTTCGAGCCCTTGATGATAAAAGATTGATACACTGGTCCTCGGGTAAAACCAATTTTGATTATATCCGCGAACTAAAAGTGGAGGATCTCAAAAATGAATTTATAGAAACAACCCGTATCTATGAATATCTATGGTATGGAGAATTTGAATTAGAGGACACCGAAGAATTTGATCGTGTGCGTCGCATGTTTGAGCATTTAGATACTAAAATTCTGAATCATGTGGGCTAAGAATAAACGTATCATATTAACCATCTTGTTTTATGTGGTGCTATTTGTTGTCCTTGCTTCCATCATGCCACGCCAACACAATTGGACGCCTTCTTTCAGTAAAAAACATGATTGGCCTTTTGGAAACATGATTCTGTACGAAATGCTTGATAATCTATTTCCAAATCAAAACATAGAGACAGCCGATAAAAACATCTATAATCTGTTCAAGGACACGAGTTATGTAAATACGAACTATCTAACGATAGATAGTTATTTCAATATTGATAGTCTTGAATTTGAGACTTTGTTACGTTTTGTGTCGGCAGGAAATACTGCTTTTATAGTGGCATCCGGAATCGATAGGAAAATTTTAGATACCCTTAATTTAAAACAGGAGACAGACTACAGTTTAAGCTTTCGAAAAGTGAATAACATAAACGCCATGGATGTGCCCATGGGTTTTTATAATTCTGAAGATGATGAGCTTGATACAATTAAATTAAGTCGCACTTTTAGTTTCTTAAGCATAAAAGAAGATAGTTTAACTCGAACTAATCCGTCGATGATTTCATGGATTCACGAAAGTGAAAAAGTGAATTTTGTTAGGGTCGATTATGGTGATGGACAGTTCTTTTTAAATACAACACCTTTTGCTTTTACGAATTACCAAATGGTCGATGATAAA